>CAYSCB010000021.1:4869-17529 GCA_964429335.1 uncultured Aquihabitans sp. | reverse complement strand
GAGGTGCAAGGGAACTACTGCGGCGGCGACGAGGGCATCTCCGACTGCATGCTGATGCTCGAGGGAGGTGCGGAGACGACCCGGACCGTGATCGCCCGGGGGATGATCGAGCTCGCCCGTCGTCCCGAGCAGTGGGCGCTCCTGCGTGACGGCACGGACCTCGCGGTCGCCGTCGAGGAACTGATCCGGTTCGTCACACCGGTGCACAACATGTGTCGCGTCGCTGCTGACGACACGGTCGTGGGTGGCACGCCGATCGTCGCCGGTCAGCAGCTGATGCTGATGTACGCCTCGGCCAACCGCGACCCTGCGCACTTCGACGATCCCGAGAACCTGGACGTGACCCGTCATCCCAACCACCACCTGTCGTTCGGGTTCGGCACCCACTTCTGCCTCGGATCGTCGCTGGCGCGTCTGGAGATCCGTTTGTTCCTCGAGGAGCTGTTGTCCCGTGTGGGGGAGCTGCGCATCATCGACGGGTCGGTCGAGGAGATGCCGAACGCCTTCGTCTACGGCCTTCGTTCTGCGCAGATGCAGCTCGTGACGGCGTGACGGCACGCGTCGGACGACGAATACCCTGTACCGAGAACGTCTGACGTCGATAGTCGACGTCAGACGTGCCGAGTTCGGGGTTGGTTGGGGGGAGTGGGACGGCGAGGGGGATCAGTAGCGCAGCTCGGGTTCGGTGCCGGCGGGGAGGTTGATCGACTTGTACTCGAGGTACTCCTCGAGACCCTCCGGGCCGAGCTCACGGCCGAGGCCCGAGTCCTTGAACCCGCCGAACGGTGCCCCCCAGTCCATCCCGAACCCGTTGATCGTGTACGTGCCGGTGCGTACGCCCCGGGCGACGTCCAGGCCCGCAGCGACGTCCGAGGTCCACACCGAACCCGACAGGCCGTAGTTGTTGTCGTTGGCGATCGCGATGGCGTCCGCGGTGTCGGTGTAGGGGATCACCACGACGACCGGGCCGAAGATCTCCTCCTGGGCGATGCGCATCTTGTTGTCCACGTCCGCGAACACGGTCGGCTCGACGAACCAGCCGGTGTCGAGCCCGTCAGGGCGGCCACCACCGGTGGTCAGCCGAGCGCCCTCCTCGATGCCGGTTCGGATGTAGCCCTCGACCCGGTCCCGCTGGCGCTCCGCGATGAGTGGGCCCAGCCCGACCTCGAAGTCGGACGGGTCGCCGATCCTCATGCCCCTGGCGACCTCCGTCACCGCCTCGACGGTCTCGTCGTAGCGGGAGCGGGGAGCAAGCAGGCGGGTCTGCGCGACGCAGGCCTGGCCGTTGTTCATGAACGAGTAGTTCGGCACCATCTCGGTGACGGCGGCGCCAATGTCGGCGTCCTCCATCAGGATCGCGGCGGACTTGCCGCCCAGCTCCAGCGTGCAGCGGCGCAGCCGCTCACCGCACAGGGCGCCGATGTGACGACCCGCGGCGGTCGACCCGGTGAACGAGACCTTGTCCACGCCGTCGTGGGTGACCAGGTACTCGCCGACCTCGCGTCCGGCGGGAACGATGTTGAGGACCCCGGCAGGCACGCCGGCCTCGGCGCACAGCTCCGCGAACACGAACGCGCTGACCGGTGTCTCCGGCGCGGGCTTGAGCACCATCGTCGACCCCGACGCCAGCGTCGGTGCGAACTTCAACATCGTGATGAACAACGGGACGTTCCACGGGATGATCCCGGCGACGACGCCGACGGGCTCGCGGCGCACCACGACCGGACCCAGCATGCCGCTGCGGACGTCCTCGAACGCGTAGTCGGCGGTGAGGCCGGCGAAGTAGTCGAGCACCATGTGCGTCGCGCCGATCTGACCGAAGTGCGAGAACAGGATCGGCGATCCGACCTCGGCGGTGATCAGGTTCGCGAGGTCATCGGCGCGTTCGACCATCAGGTCGTGCAGTCTCCGCATGACCGCGGAACGGTCGGCTGCGGTCATCTCGGCCCACGGACCGCTGCGCAGCGCAGCGCGGGCAGCCTCGACGGCGCGGTCGACGTCGGCCTGCGCCGCTTCGGGCGTCGAGCCGACTGCGTCGCCCGTGGCCGGGTTGAGGACGGTGAACGTCGCCGACGACGCCGGCTCCACCCACTCGCCGCCGATGTAGAGCCGGTCGAAGGAACGCACGCGCCACCCCTTGGTCGATGTGAGCCCGGACGGGCAGGTCGATGTCGGGAGCGTACCTCCGACGATCGTGACCGGAGCGAGTCGGGCGGCCGCACGTGACCCGTGCAACACTCGTGGACCGATGGCCGACGAGAACGACCCGGAACGCGAGCCGGCCGACGGTGTGACCGAGGAGCCCGATGCCGGAGGCTCCCGCGTGCAACGCACACGGCGACGGGTCGAGGCGGCCAAGGACCACGCCAGCACCGTCGCCGAACGTGTCCTCGCCGCCCGTCCGGACACGCCGCTGATCGACACGACCTTCGAGCTGTACGAACGGGACTCCGGGATCGCCGGCGGGATGCTGGCGGGAGCCATCGCCTTCCGACTGTTCCTGCTGATCGTGCCGTTGCTCCTCATGCTCGTCGCCGGGCTCGGGTTCCTGCACGTGAGCGGCTCGGAGCGCTCCACCGGCAGCCAGCTCGGGTTGTCCGGAACCCTCGTCAGCATGATGTCGACAGTGGGGTCGAATGCTGCGCGAGGCCGTTGGATCACCTTGCTCGTCGGGTTCGGCGCAGCAGTCCTCGCGATCCGCACGCTGATCAAGTCGCTGCGGATCGTGCACAACTTCGCATGGGGAACCCGTCGGAAGACCGCAGCGAACCGACCGATCGAGCTCGTGGTCGGTGTTGGCGTCGTCGCCGTGGTGGTCGCGTACATGGTGGCGTCCCAGTGGGTTCGCTCCCACACGCCGGGCGGCGGCTTCCTCATCTCGTTCGTCATCGGCATCGGCGCGGCGGTGGTCTGGCTCCTCGTCGAGATCCTGATGCCGCGCGCACACGACGCACCCTGGACCGCCCTCGTGCCCGGCGCCATCCTCGTCGGCGTGATGACCGAGCTGCTGCATGCGGTAACGGTCTTCTACTTCGCCGGTCGAGTCGCCAGGATGTCGCAGACCTACGGGCCGCTCGGCGTCGCGATCGTCACGCTCCTGTGGCTGTACCTGCTGGGCAGGATGATGGTCAGCTCCGCGGTGCTCAACGCAGGGGTCTGGGATCGTCGGACGCGCGGCGTCGCGATCTGGTCGAGGATCGACTTCTCTCTGTTCAAGCGGAGCTGAGCAGCGGCGGCCCGCCGCCGACGCCCGCCTACCGACCGGCGACGATCCGCTCGACGCTCTCGATGGTGCGGTCGAGCTCATCGAGGGTGTTCAGGTAGTGGACCGATGCCCGCACAACGGCGTCGATCCCCCGGGCATCGAGGTCGATGCGGGCGAGTGGTGCGCCCGAGGTCCACACGCTGATGTTCTCCGTGTCGAGCTCTGAACGGATCAGGTCCGGATCGACCCCGTCGACGGTGAAGGTCACGATGCCGCATCGGTGCTCGCCGAGGTCGCGGACGGTGACGGAGGGGATCTCGTCCAGGTGCGACCTGAGATGAGTTGCGAGCAGGTCGATCCGTCGGGCGATCTCCTCGAGCCCGAGCCCCAGGGCGTAGTCGACGGCGACGCCGAGTCCGAGCGCCGCGGCGACGGACCGCTCGTAGCGCTCGAAGCGGGCCGCTCCCGTGGGCAGGTCGAAGCTGTCCGCTGTGGTCCAGACTGCTCCCGCCGAGCCGAGCGGTCGGGCCTGTTCGGCGAAGTCGGATCGACATGCCATGAACCCCGAGCCGCGGGGAGCGCGGAGGAACTTGCGTCCGGTGGCGGTCAGGACGTCGCAACCGAGCTGTGACAGGTCGAGCGGGAGCTGGCCGACCGACTGGCATGCGTCGAGCAGGAACGTCACGCCGGCGGAGCGGCAGCGTGCGCCGACCTCGGCAGCCGGGTTGACGAGTCCGCCGTGGGTCGGGACGTGGCTCAACGCCATCAGCCTCACCTCCGCAGTGTCGAGGTGACGTTCCAGGGAGGCGAGGTCGATCTGGCCGTGCTCGTCGTCGTCGACGACCCGGACGTCGACGCCGAAGCGTTCACGTGCGACGAGCAGGTTGACGACGTTCGTGACGTACTCAGAGCGGCAGGTCAACACGACGTCTCCCGGCTTCCACGTCATCGACCAGAACGCCGACTCCCATGCATCGGTGGCGCTCGTCATCAGCGCGACGCCGTCGGGATCGCAGCCGACGAGCCTCGCGATCGACCGGCGGGTGGCCGTGAGCTCCTCTCTGCTCATCTCGGCGGCCTCGTAGCCGCCGACGCGGGCCTCGTCGCGCAGATGGCCGATCACGACCTCCAGCACCGGATCCGGTGACGGTGACGCTCCCGCGTGGTTCAGGAACACGCGCTCCGCGGTGGCAGGCGTCTCGGCGCGGACGCGGGCGACGTCGATCACGTCGCCCGGTCGTCGTCGGAGGACCGTTCGTGGGGTTCCAGGCCGTTGCCGGAGAAGCCGCTCCACAGCAGTGACGTCATGTACGCGACGAGGTCCTTGCGGCTGAGGGTCCGGCGGTCGAGCCACCACTCGGTCGTGACGTGCACCATGCCGAGCACGCCGTAGGCCCAGGGTTCGGCCGGACCGGAGTCGGCGCCCTGCTCGCGCAACCACTCGCCGAGCGCTCGGGCGACCACGATGCCGAGGCCGCTGACGAGTCGACGGTCCTCGATCCGGCGCCCCGCACCGAAGGAGCCTTCCGAGAGGAAGCGGTAGATGTGCGGGTCGGACTCGATGAAGCCGACCCACGTGTCGATGGCCCGCTCCACACGCTCCCTCGTGTCGTCGGTGGAGGCCCACACCTCGCCGAACCGGGCGACGAGGTCCCGGTTGACCCGTCGCGCGAGCGCATCGGCGAGGCCCCCCTTGTCGCCGAAGTTCGCATAGAGGATCGGTTTGGTGATCCCCGCCTCGTGCGCGATGTCCTCCATGGAGACGCCGGCTCCGTCACGACGGATGGCGACCACCGCAGCATCGAGGAGCTCGTCGCGACGTTCCGCCCGATGCTCGGAGGGGTGTTCCTTGGGCCGCTGCTTCCGGTCAGCCACGTCGCTCCGATCCTGGTGCCGTGTCCGCGCCGACCTGCCGGAACAGGTCGGGGAACACCCGCTGGACGCGGCTCAGGAGGTACTCCGAGTACGGGCCATCGACCTCGTGGACGTCCTCACCGTCCCAACGGGCGCGTTCGGTGTGGTGGTCTCGGCACGTCGGGGACGGGAGGGGCTCGACCACGACGTCCCAACCGGGATCGAGGAACAGCGGCATCGAGATCCGATCCGTGTGCGGTGGCGTCACCCGGTGCGGGGTCGCTACGAACCGTCCGCGGCTCAGTCGTTCCAGCATGTCACCAAGGTTGCACACCAGCGCGTCGGCAAGCGGTGGGACCGGCACCCACCGATCACCGATGCGCACCTCGAGGCCGCCGACGTCGTCCTGTGCGAGCAGCGTCAGGAGCCCGTAGTCGGTGTGCTCGCCGACGCCCCACGCGGGCGTCCCGCCCGATGGGCCGGGACCGCCGCCGGCCGGCTGCGGCCAGCCCGACCGGTAGTGGAAGATCCGGAACAGCACCGTCGGTTCGCTGCACCAGGCGTCGAAGTGGTCCTCGTGCAGGCCGAGGCCGAGTGCGATGCCGGCGAGGACCGCGCGACCGACCGCGACGACGGCGTCCATCCAGGCCAGGACGAGCGGACGAAGGTCCGCGGGTCGGTCCGGGAAGAGGTTCGGGCCGTGCAGAGGAACCCCGGCGATCACGCGGGGATCCTCCGGCGGGAGCTCCGAACCGAAGTAGATCCCCTCCTTGGCGTCCGGCGCCCCGGAAGTGAGCTCCGCTCCGAGCGGGAACCATCCACGCCACGCAGCACCGGCGAGCGGCATCGCGATCTGTGCCTTCTCGGCCGGATCCAGCGAGAAGAACTCGCGGGCGCTGCGGTCGAGCGCCGTGCGCAGCGCCGGGTCGACGCCGTGGCCCACGACGCGGAACACCCCCGGCTCCTCACAGGCCGCAACGATCGAGTCCCCGATCCGTCGCCGCTCGTCGACCGTCGCGTCTGCACCGGCGAGCAACGCAGCGATGTCGACCGTCGGGACGAGGTCATGGGTCGGCTCCGTGCTCATGCCCACAAGGGTGCACGTTGCCACAGCCCGGAGCGGCGTGGCGAGAGACGACGTCGACAGCGGTGGACGGGGCGATCGGCCTCATGACGCGGACCATCTCGTGACGCGGACCACTTCATGACACGATGCGTCCCGTGGAACCGACGGTCGAGCTCGAGCAACGCCCCGGCCCGCTCAGCGGCGTCCGCGTCGTCGAGCTCGCTGGACTCGGACCTGCGCCCTTCGCCGCGATGGTCCTCGCCGACCTCGGTGCCGACGTGCTCCGCATCGATCGTCCACGTCGGACGCCGATCGCTCCCGGTGCGACGCCGCCGTCGGGATCGCAGGCGTCAGAGGCAGGCGACCACGGTGCGATCGGTGCTCCCAACCCCTGGGACGTGCTCAACCGCAACCGTCTCGGCATCGCCGTGGATCTCCGCGACCCCGATGGAGCGGCGTTCGTGCGCTCGCTCGCCGCCGATGCCGACGTGTTCATCGAGGGGAACCGGCCCGGGGTGACCGAACGCCTCGGGCTCGGGCCCGACGACCTCATCGGCGTCAACCCGCGTCTCGTGTACGCCCGCATGACCGGATGGGGTCAGGACGGTCCCATGGCGGACCGCGCCGGCCACGATCTCGGCTACCTCGCGCTCGCCGGCGTGCTCGCCCACATCGGTCGGGCGCACCAGCCGCCGACGCCGCCGCTCAACCTGGTCGCGGACTTCGGCGGGGGCGGCATGCTCCTGGTGATCGGCATCCTGGCCGCGCTCGTCGAGCGGTCGGTGTCGGGTAGCGGGCAGGTCATCGACGCCGCGATGGTCGACGGCGCCGCGCTCCTCATGGGTCCGCTCTTCGGTGCGTGGGCATCCGGGTTCTGGTCGGCTGAGCGGGGCACCAACCTGCTCGACTCCGGCGCGCCGTTCTACGACTGCTACCGGTGCAGCGACGATCGTTGGATCGCGGTCGCCGCGGTCGAGCCCCAGTTCTTCTCCGAGCTGCTCACCGGACTCGGTCTGGATCCCCGTGAGCTGCCGGACCAGCACGACCGGACGCGGTGGCCCGAACTGCGGGCGCGGATCGCGACGGTCGTCGCGACGAGGACGCGGGACGAGTGGGAGGTGGTCTTCGCGGGCAGCGACGCCTGCGTGGCGCCGGTGCTGACGATGGGTGAGGCGCCGACGCATCCGCACGCGGTCGCCCGCGGCGGGTTCGTGGACGTCGCCGGTGTCGCACAGCCGGCGGCCGCGCCTCGCTTCTCCCGGACGCCGCCGGGGCCGCCCTCGGTCGCGCGGGAGGGGAGCGATCCACTGTGGGTGCTCGGGGAGTGGGGTGCCGGCGGGGACATCGCCGCCGAGCTCGTCGCCCGGGGCGTCATCACCTGAGCGGCGGTGTGCGGGTCAGGTGGTGTAGTCGGCGTTGATGCGGACGTAGCCATCGGTGAGATCACAGCCGTACACGGTCCAGGCGCCCTCGGCGATGCCCAGGTCGACGCTGATCGTGACCTCGTCGGAGCGGAGGTACTCGCTGAGGGCGTGCAGGCCAGCGTCGTCGGGCTCGTCGGGGTACACCTCCCGGCCGCCGAAGCGGACCGTCACCCGCTCCTGGTCGATGTCGGTGTCGTCGGAGCACTTGCCGACCGCCATCACGACCCGGCCCCAGTTCGGGTCCGCTCCGTGCACGGCGGTCTTGACCAGCGGCGAGTTCACCACCGCCTTCGCGACCCGCTTCGCCTGGTCGTCGTCACGGGCTCCGGTCACCTCCACCACGATGAGCGTGTCGGCACCCTCGCCGTCCGCCGCGAGTTGCCGGGTCAGATCGAGGCAGACGACGCCGAGCGCCTCCTCGAGCTCCTCGACCTCGGGGACACCGCCGACGCCGCTCGCGAGCACCGCTGCGGTGTCGGAGGTCGAGGTGTCGGTGTCGATGCTGAGGCTGTTGAACGTGCGCTCGACGACGCGCCGGAACGTGGCGTCGAGCGTCCCCGCGTCGACGGTGGCGTCGGTGAAGACGAACGCCAGCATCGTGGCCATGTCGGGTTCGATCATCCCGACGCCCTTCGCGATGCCGACCACGGTCGCGACGCCGTGATCGGTCGACATCGTGGTGCGCGCGACCTTCGGATGCGTGTCGGTGGTCATGATGCCGGTGGCGACGGCGAGTGCCGAGGTCTCGGTGAACGGCAGCGACATCGTCGCCAGGTGCGCGCGGATCCGGTCCATCGGATAGGGGCGCCCGATGACCCCGGTCGACGCGACGAGGACGTCGTCGCCCGTCGCGCCGATCACCGTTGCCACCCCGTCGGTCAGCTCCTCTGCGTCGGTCATGCCCCGTCGACCGGTCGCGACGTTCGCGTTCTTCGACACCACGACGACCGCACGCAGCTCGCCGTTGGCGACGTGGCGACGGGACACCTCGATGCTCGGTCCGGCGAAGCGCGATCGCGTGAACACCGCGGCGGCGCTGCACGGTCGTTCGGCGGTCACCACCACGAAGTCGTCGGTGTCGTCGCGGATGCCGACGTTGGCGACGTGCGCGGTGAACCCACGCGGCAGGGGGATGTCCACAGGGTGCTGTCGGGTGTTCATCGCCGCGAGTCTCGCAGACGGTCCGGGTGGCCCACTTGCCGATTCCGACGCCGTCATCCATCGGGCCGGAGGCATCGACGCCCCGACCCACGACGTATCGGGCACGGCGGGTCAAGCATGGAGAACCCTCCGACGAAGGGAACCCTCAGATCCGTGTTGACACGAGGACGACGATGAGAGTCGCGGTGACCTCTTTGGTTCGGCCCGCAAGCAGACCCCTCCGATGGAGCACCGCTCACATCCGCAGCGGCCGGTCCCGGCCCGCAAGAGGAGGTAGTGGTGTATGTCTCGAATATGGAAGGCGTTGATCGGCGCGTCTCTGATCCTGGCGAGCGTGGCGGTGGTGGGTCCATCGGTCGCCGGTGCGTCGAGTGCCCGATACGTGTGCTCCGGTGGGAACATCCCGTCGGGCACCTATTCGTCGGTGGTCGTGAGGGGGACGTGCTTCCTCCCCTCGGGGGCCGTGATGGTGAAGAGGAACCTGACGGTGGCGAGTGGTGCGCTGCTCGACGCCGCTACACCCGTGAACCCGTCTGCGAACGGACCTGACGGGCTGCCGGGGTCGCTGAAGGTGCGTGGAGACGTCCGGGTCGATCCGGGTGGTGTGCTGCTCATGGGCTGTGACCCCGCGGGAGGCTGCCCGAACGGCAGCACAAGGGGAGCGGATTCCATCGGCGGCGACCTGACCGGGATCGGAGCCCTCGGCGTCGTGGTGCACTCGGTGCACGTCGACGGCAGTGCCGTGCTCTTCGGTGGCGGTGGTGGGGCGTCGCTGGTGAACGGGCCCGGGTCCGGGACCTGTCTCGGCAACCCGGCGACCAACACACCGGCGTCGGTTCCTCCGCTGTGGGCCTCTGCACCCTCGCTCGCGAACGGTGAGGGGCCGGGCAACCCGCTGCCCGTGTTCAGCAACTTCGAGGACAACTCGATTGGTGGGAACCTCGTCGTGGCGGGGCTCCAGTCCTGCTGGTTCGGGGCGCTGCGCAACCAGGTGGGCCACAACGCGGTCATCGCCTTCAACCGGATGGGCGACCCGGATGCCAACGAGGTCATGACGAACACGATCGGCGCGAATTTCCTGTGCGTCGGCAACGACCACGCCGTCCAGTTCGGCGACTCGGGTGGATCGTCCAACGTCGTCCGTCGCCACGCTGTCGGTGAGTGCGGTTTCGACGTGAGGATCCCCAACGGTGACGGAGGGCCACTCACTCCCGTGTCGGTGCGCGCCACCTGATGTGTCACGCGGGGCGGCCGGCGAGGGGCTGCCGGCGGTAGCGTCCGCCCATGGACACCCACGCCACCGCCCTGCAGGTCGCTGTCGCCATCCGAGCCGGTGAGGTGAGCCCGTCCGAGGTGCTCGACGAGTACCTCGAGCGGGTGGACCGGATCAACCCTGCGCTCAACGCGTTCAGCCTCCGCGACGACGACAGGGCCCGAGCCGACGCCCGGACCGCAGACGACGTCGTCGCCGCGGCCCGGCGCGACGGAACCGACCTCCCGCCGTTCACCGGCGTGCCGATCCCGATCAAGGACCTCGACGACGTCGCCGGTTGGGTGACCACCCACGGTTCGCGGGCGACACCCGACGTGCCGGCCGAGCTCGACCAGCTCGTCGTCGGAAGGTTCCGACGGGCCGGCTTCGTGTTGATGGGCAAGACGACCACCCCCGAGTTCGGCGCGATCTCCCGGACCGAGTCGCTCCGGTTGGGTGTCACGCGCAACCCGTGGAACATCGACCACACTCCGGGCGGGAGCTCGGGTGGGGCAGCGGCGAGCGTCGCTTCGGGCATGGCGCCGGTCGCGCACGCCTCCGACGGTGGTGGATCGATCCGCATCCCTGCCTCCTGCACCGGCCTCGTCGGCCTCAAGGCGTCGCGAGGGCGCATCACGAACCGCGTGTATGGCGTCGTCGGCGCGTCGACCAGCGGTGTGCTGACCCGCGACGTCGCCGACGCCGCCGCGTTGCTCGACGTCATGTCCGAGCTCGACACCGGTGCGTGGAACGTCGCACCGTTGCGCAGCGACTCCTACGCGGCGGAGGTCGGTCGGGATCCGGGCCGCCTGCGCATCAGGGTCTGTGTGGACAACGCGCTGTCGATCCCGGTCGATGCCGAGTGCGCCGCCGCAGCCACGTCCGTCGCCGACACGCTGTCCGACCTCGGCCACGATGTCACCGCGGCGGCACCCGACTGGCCCGACGCCGGTGAGTTCATCACCCACTTCGTCACGATCTGGAACACACTCCCGATCCTCAACACCGTCACCGACGAGGCGTTGCTCGAACCGCACAACGCCGCTGCGTTCGCGGCTGCCCGGGCCACCGACGCCTTCGCCTACCTCGGCGCCGACGCCGCGTTGCAGGCGGCGTCACGGCTGTTGACGGCGCAGTTCGGCCCCGACGGGGACTTCGACCTCCTCGTCACCCCGACGATGGCGGTCGAGCCACCCAGGGCGGGTGAGGCGATGGCCGGCGTCGAGGACTCGCCGACGGCGCCGGTCATGAACTCGATCCCGATGGCCTGCTACACGTCGATGTTCAACGCGACCGGCCAGCCGGCCATCTCGGTCCCGGCTCACGTCACGGCCTCGGGACTCCCCGTCGGCGTCCAGATCGTCGCTCCGCCGTGGCGGGAGGACATCCTGGTGCGGGTCGCGTCGCAACTCGAAGCGGCGCGCCCGTGGGCGGCGCTGCCTGTGCTGTGAGCGGTGTGATCGACGGCGGGATCATCCGTTCCGTCGAGGTCCATCCGCTGCGGCTGCGTCTCCGGGAGCCGTTCGCCGTCACATCCGGCGCACGTGACCACATCGACACCGTCCTGGTCCGTGTCACGACCATCGGCGGCTCGGTCGGGTGGGGGGAGGCATCGCCGGACACGGCCGTCACCGGTGAGACCGTCGGCGCGTCGATCGACGCGCTGCGGGGCCCGATCGCCAAGGCCGTGATCGGCTGTGCCGTCGATGATCTCGAGAGCGTCGCTGCGAGCGTCGCGTTGGTTGCGCCATCGTGTCCGGCGGCGCGTGCCGCGATCGACATAGCGCTCCACGACCTGGCGGCTCGTCACTCCGGAGCTCCGCTGTGGCGGTGGTTGGCAGCGTCGTCAGGTGTCGCGGAGCGATCGCGGTCCTCCCAGCCGGTGCTGCGGATCTCGCGTGTGGTGGCTATGGCCGATCCCGCTGAGATGGCTGCCGTTGCCCGTCGTCACGTCGACGCGGGGTTCTCGACGGTGAAGGTGAAGGTCGGGGAGCCGCTCCACTGGGAACGGGACGTCGAACGCGTGGCGGCTGTGCGGGCAGCGGTCGGCGATGGGGTCGGCATCAAGGTCGACGTCAACGAAGGCTGGCGGGCGTCGGAGGTGGCCACCGCTGCGTTGGAGGCGATGCGGCAGAGCTGGCCGCTGTACGTCGAGCAACCCGTCGACCGACGTGATCTCGACGGCCTCGCCGAGGTGCGACGTCGGGTGCCGGGCATCCCGATCATGGCCGACGAGTCCGTCCGCGGCGTCGACGACGTGTGCCGGCTGGTCGACCTCGGTGCGGCGGACCTGGTGAACCTGAAGCTGATGCGCATCGGTGGGCTGGCCGACGCAGTCCGTGCGCATGCCATCGCCACCGACGCGGGGCTCGGTGTCCAGATCGGGACGATGATCGAGAGCTCGGTGGCGTCGGCTGCGGGACTGCACCTCGCGGCGGCGTCGGCCGGAGTGGATCTCGTCGAGATGGGCGGGCCATTGATGCTCGCGGAGGACGTCGCGGACGTCGCCGGCTGGTACCACGGCGAGCTGGTCACCGTGCCGGACCGCCCCGGCCTCGGCATCACCCCCCACCTTCTCTGAGGAAAACGGGGGTCGAGAGCGACACGTTCTGTCGATTCCACGCCCCAGATTCGTTTGCGCGAAAAACGGGGGTCGAGAGCGACACGTTCTGTCGATTCCACGCCCCAGATTCGTTTG
>CAYSCB010000021.1:0-4769 GCA_964429335.1 uncultured Aquihabitans sp. | reverse complement strand
AAAACGGGGGTCGAGAGCGACACGTTCTGTCGATTCCACGCCCCAGATTCGTTTGGCTAGAACGCGGGTGGGGGAAGGCCGATCGCCCGGAGTACGTCCACGGTCTCGCGCAACGGCAGCCCGATGACCGTGGTGGGATCCCCGTCGATCGACTCGACGAGCGCTGCGCCCTGGCCCTGAAGCGCGTAGGCCCCGGCCTTGTCGAGCGGTTCGCCGCCGTCGACATAGCCGGCGAGCACCCCGGGGTCGGTCGCTGCCATCGTCACGAGCGCGATAGAGGTGAACGCCCGGACGGTCCCGTCGGGAGCGACGACGTGGACGGCGGTGAGCACGGTGTGGGTCCGACCGACGAGCGTCCCCAGCATCCGCAGCGCGTCGACGCCGTCGGCCGGCTTGCCCAGGATCTCCCCATCGGCGACGACGCACGTGTCCGCAGCGACGACCACGAGTCCCGGCTCCCACACCGCGTCGGCCTTCGCTGCGGCAACCCTGGCTGCGTAGTCCGCAGCGCCCTCACCATCGTGGACCGACTCGTCGACGTCGGCCGCACGGACCACGAATCGGTACCCCATGCGCTCGAGCAACTCGGCTCGGCGCGGCGACCCTGACGCGAGGACCAGCGGGGGAGCCATCGTCGTCACGGGCGAGGACACTCAGCCGCCCGACACCAACGCGTCCGCGGCGGCCGACAGCCGCACGTCCTCGTCGGGGTCGTCGAGCCAGCCGTCGGGAAGCGCCACGCGCTTCAGAGCGTGGTGGTGGCTCCGGGCGATCGACGCCGGATCCGCTACGGGACGGGCTTCGGCGAGGTGGCCGAGCCCGTCGAGGAGGTGATCGAGCTCGTCGAGCGTCCCGACCTGACCCGCGGCCCGACGCACAGCGCCCCCGACCGGGTAGCCCTTGAGGTACCAGGCGAGGTGCTTGCGGAACGGGGCGAGGCGAACCCGACCTTCGAGCGGTCCGTCGGTGTGGATCCCGTCGCCGGTGAGCTCGGACCACTCGATGATGAGCTCCACGTGACGACGAATGGTGGCGACGACCTCGCCCAGCGTCGGCTCGGGACGCACCGGCCGGCCGGCGAGCGCGTCGTCGAGCTGGCCGAACAGCCACGGCCGCCCGAGACATCCCCGGCCGATCACGACGCCGTCGCAGCCCGTCGCGTCGAACATCGCGAGTGCGTCCTCGGCGGTGAACACGTCGCCGTTGCCCAGGACCGGGACGGTGTCCACCGTCGCGGCCAGCTCCGTGATCGCCTCCCACCGGGCGGGCGGCGCATAGTGCTGCAAGGCGGTGCGGGCGTGCAGCGCGACCCACGCAGCGCCCTCCTCGATCGAGATCCGGGCGGTGTCGAGGTAGGTGAGGTGGTCGTCGTCGATGCCCATCCGGAACTTGACCGTCACGGGGACCCGACCACCCGACTCGGCGTCAGCGGCGTCGACGACAGCGGCGACGACCCGGCGCAGCAGCCGACGCTTGTACGCGAGCGCTGCGCCGCCGCCGTTGCGGGTCACCTTCGCCGCTGGGCAGCCGAAGTTGAGATCGAGGTGGTCGACCGATCCCTCGCCGACCAGCTCGCGCACCGCCTCGGACAGGTAGGCGGGATCGGTGCCGTAGAGCTGCAGGGAGCGCACCGACTCCGACGGGTGGAACCGTGTCAACGCCCAGGTCGTCGGGTGCCGTTCGACGAGCGCGCGGGCGGTCACCATCTGGTTGACGAACAACCCGCCGCCGAACTCGGCGCACAGCACCCGGAACGGCGCGTCGGTGACCCCGGCCATCGGTGCCAGCACGACGGGCGGATCGACGGTGATCGGCCCGGCACCGATCGGCGAGACCACCACCGGGGGGTCCGTTCCGGAGCTGTCCGGTTCCGTTCTGGCGGTGGATGGCACGGCCGTAGTGTGGCGCGGATGAGCACCGACACCACCGACGGCGACGACGCGAGCACCCGCACGGCGTCGGGCTCCCACGTCCAGCGCGGCATCCTCGACGAGTCGACGTCGACCCACTGCGCGCAGCAGTACCGGGTGCTGCTCGGTGTCGACGTCGCAGCGTTGCGATCGGCGATCGGGGCGATCCGCGACCTCGCCGGCACCGAGGACGGACCCGCGCACGTCGTCGTCGCGTTCGGTGCCTCGCTGCTCGGCACGCTCGCGCCTGCCGGGATGCCGGCGGGGATGCGCCCGTTCACGCGCATCGAGGGGACCGACGGCCACGAGATCCCCGCAACGCAGCACGACCTGCTCCTCTGGTTCTCGGCCGATGCCGCGGACCGGTGCCTGGCAGCGGCATGGCGTGCCCGTGGTCAGCTCGACGGGCTCGCCGAGCTGACCGGCGAGACGCCGGGGTTCCGCTACTTCGCGAACCGCGATCTGACCGGGTTCGAGGACGGCACCGAGAACCCGACGGGCGGGGACCGGGTCGACGTCGCGACGATTCCCGCCGGGCCGTCGGCCGGTGGGTCGTTCGTCCTCGCCCAGCGCTGGGTGCACGACCTGCGTGCCTTCGAGGAGCTGTCGCTCGATGACCAGGAGGCGGTGATCGGCCGGACGAAGGACGAGTCGATCGAGCTCGATCCGTTGCCCGAGCGCTCGCACGTCGAGCGGGTCGAGGTGACCGACGTCGACGGGTCCGAGCGTGAGATCTACCGGCGTTCCTTCCCGTACGGCACGACCGGCGAGCTCGGCCTGTTCTTCCTCGCCTTCAGCGGTGACCTCACCACGTTCCAGGACATGCTCGAACGGATGGTCGGCGCCGCTGACGGATCGCGGGACCGTCTCACCGACTACTCGCGTGCGGTGTCATCAGCGTTCTACGTCGCGCCACCTGTCGAGCTGTTGGAGGCCATCGTCGCCGGGTGAGTCCGGTGTCGACCGAGGTCAGCAGCCTCCGACCGTGGACGCGTCGACGAGCACCTCGGGGCTGAGGTCCGCGACGTCGGTCACGCCGGTGAGCGCCATGGCAACCTGCATCTCGCTGCGCATCGTCGCGAGGACGTGACGGACACCTCGCCTGCCGCGAGCCGCGACCGCCCACGCCCAGGCACGGCCGATCAGACAGGCATCGGCGCCGAGGGCGAGCGCCTTGACGACGTCGAGGCCGCTGCGGATCCCACCGTCGACAAGGACCGGCACCTGTCCACCGACTGCATCGACGACCGAGGGCAGCGCAGCGACCGTCGACGGCACGTCGTCGAGCTGACGGCCACCGTGGTTCGACACGATCACCCCGTCGACGCCCCGAGCGATCGCCTCCCGCGCGTCGTCAGGATCGAGCAGGCCCTTGACGACGATCCTCCCCTTCCAGTGCTCGCGCACCCAGTCGAGGTCGTCCCAGGTGACCGTCGGGTCGAACTGCGCGTCCACCCACTCCTTGAAGCTCTCCGGTGTGGACGCACCGGGCACGGCCTTCTCGAGGTTCCCGAACGTCAGCGGCTTGCCGCCGATCGCCACGTCGCGGACCCAGCCGACGTGGCGGGCCAGGTCCAGACCGCGGCGGGCCTTGCCGACGGCGGAGACGTGGCCGCTCATGCCGTTGCGGACGTCCCGATAGCGGGCACCCACGACCGCCAGATCGACGGTCAGCACCAGCACGTCGACGCCGACGGCAGCGGCGCGGGCCATGAGGTCCTCGGCGTAGCCACGGTCACGCATGACGTACAGCTGGAACCACGGCGGCACCGACGTCGCTGCGGCAACCTCCTCCACGGAGCAGATCGAGACGGTCGACTCGCTGAACGGCACGCCGGCGGCTTCAGCGGCCTGCGCGGCCTGGACCTCGGCCCGTCGGGCGAACATCCCACCGAGCCCGACCGGTGCGAGTGCCACAGGCATCGAGATGTCGCGGTCGAACAGGCGGGTGCCGAGGGTGATCCCGCCGACGTCGCGCAGCACACGTTGGCGCAACCGCAGGCGACGGAGGTCGTCGGTGTTGGCGCGCAAGGTGGCTTCCTCGTACGCGCCGCCGTCGATGTAGTCGAAGAGCTGGCGTGGGAGCCGGCGACGTGCCAGCTCCCGGTAGTCACGGACCGACGCCGGAGCGAGGTCGAGCGGGCGGTCACCTCGGAGGATCATGGTCGACATGCTGACACGGGCCGAAGGATCGTGGTTGCTGGATCGTCGAGTGTCGATCGTCGATCGTGTCGAGGAACGGGTGCGTTGTGAAGGGGATCGAGCAGGCGTAGAGTGACGAGCGATGACCACCGCGACCGCCCTCCTCCTGCTCATGTAGGCGAGCCTGCCCTCCCGCGGCTCGCCGACCTCCTGCCCGAGCAGGAGGTTTCTTGGTTTTCGGGACAGGGTGACCGACCCAGCAGGGTCGATCCGGGTGCCCATCACGAAGAACGACCTCGTGAACCAGCAACATCACGAACCACACAGCCACAGCAACCTCACAGCCACAGCAACCTCACAGCCACAGCAACCACACGAACAGGACCACCGCCATGTCAGGTACCTCGCACACGAAGATGCCCTTCGAGAAGTACCGGCCGTTCCTCCCGCTCTCCCCGGAGCAGGGTGGGTCGGCCAACGGCGGTCTCCTCGACCGGACCTGGCCGAACAACGTGCTGGACCACGCGCCGATCTGGTGCTCTGTCGACCTGCGCGACGGCAACCAGGCACTCATCGACCCGATGGACCCGGTCCGCAAGATGAAGATGTTCACCACGCTCGTGGACATGGGGTTCACCGAGATCGAGGTCGGGTTCCCGTCGGCGTCGCAGACCGACTTCGACTTCCTGCGCGAGATCATCGAGACCGACCTGATCC
>CAYSCB010000020.1:0-17877 GCA_964429335.1 uncultured Aquihabitans sp. | reverse complement strand
CGGCGCTCGATGACCTCAACGACCGTGAGAAGCAGGTCGTGCGCATGCGCTTCGGGCTCGACGGTGACCAGCCGCAGACACTCGAGGAGGTCGGTCGCAGCTTCGGTGTGACGCGGGAGCGGATCCGCCAGATCGAGTCGAAGACGCTCGCGAAGCTGCGCCATCCGCACCGTCGCCAGAAGCTCGAGGACTACCTGAAGGCTGACTGAACAGCGCGTCCACCCGCTGATCGTGGTTGGGGACGGGTTCGGCCGGCGGCTACGATGCCTCTTCGCGTCGCTGACGGGATCGGTCGACGCAACGGACCTTCCGGGGTAGCTCAGCTGGCAGAGCAGCTGACTGTTAATCAGCGGGTCGTGGGTTCGAGCCCCACCCCCGGAGCACGTCGTCGTCGTCGGCCCTCGGTTTCAGCCGGGGGCCGCGTCGCGCCCGGTCGATGGGGCATCGTGCCCGGCCGAGACCGTCGACGACAGCGCATGACAGCGTTCTCAATCGACCTGCCGCCGTGCCGATAGTGCCTGGATGGATGTGGTCGGAGCACGCGGAGGCCCTGAGCCCGCGGATCCCTCGGGTCTCGACCGCGGATCGCTGGTCGACGAGCTGCCGGATGCGGTGCTCGTGACCGACCATCAGGCGCGTCTCCGATGGGGCAACCAGGCGGCGGAGGCGCTCTTCGGACGTTCTCTCGAGGACTCGGTCGGTCTGGACTGCATCACGCTGATCCACCCAGCCGATCTGGAGATGGCGGTGATCTCCCTGGCGGGGATGCAGAGCGAACGGCTCGGCCAACCGCTCGAGCTGCGGGTCAGCACGCCGAACGGCTGGCGGCAGGTGGAGCTGGTGGGTCGCAGTCGGGCCGACGACATCGTGTTCGTCTTCCGCGACCTCTCAGACCGGGGCCGCTGGGAGGTCGCCGCGGACAACCTTCCGCTGCTGCGCAGCGTCCTGCAACACGTCAGCACGGTGGTGATGGTCGTCGATCCCGACGGACGGGTGCGAAGCTCGTCGGCCGCGTTGACCCGCATGCTGGGACTCAACCAGCTCGACGTCGAGAACAGGCACCTGAGTGGGCTGGTGGCCGACGACCATCGTGTGACGGTGGGTCAGGCGCTGGAGGAGGTGCTGTCGGCGACGGTCGGGATGACGGTGGCCGTCGATGTGGATGCCCGACGATCCGACGGCACGTTCCTGCCGGTGACGTTGTCGATCGTCAACCTCGCTGATGACCCGACGGTCGGTGGACTGGTGGTGACCGTCCATGACATCTCGCGCAGCGCTGTGGCCGAGAAGGCGCTGCGCGAGACGAACGCCGTGCTGTCGGCCACGTTGGAGTCGATCGCCGACGGCATCGCCGCGACGGACGGAGCGACCATCCGCACCTGCAACCAGCAGTTCTTCGAGATCTGGAACATCCCGGTCGACTCGCCTGCCCGTCACGACATCCTCGCCTTGACCGAGCACATCCGCACGATGGTCGACGACCCTGACGACTTCATCGCCGGCATCGCCGCGATCGACGCCGATGCGACCGCGGTGAGCGAAGACGCGTTCGAGTTCCGTGACGGACGGGTGATCGAGCGACGTTCGCGGCCACGCGTCATCGAGGGTCGCAGCGCGGGTCGGGTGTGGAGCTTCCGTGACGTGACCGCCACCCGGCGACTGCAGGATCAGCTGGCACATCAGGTGCTGCACGATCCGCTGACCGGTCTGGCCAACCAGGTGCTGTTCGCCCAGCAGTTGGAGGCGTCGGTGGGAGCGGTCACTGCGGGCCGCAGCGTGGCGGCGATGTTCATCGACCTCGACAACTTCAAGTCGGTGAACGACACCCTCGGGCATTCCAGCGGCGACCGTCTGTTGGTCGAGGTCGCTTCCAGGTTGCGCTCCGCTGTCAGACCCCAGGACACGGTGGCGAGGCTCGGCGGCGACGAGTTCGCGGTGCTCCTGGTGGACCTCGACGGGGAGGAAGCTGCGATCGACGTCGCACGCCGCCTGATGGAGAACCTCTCGCAGGAGGTCGATCTGTCGACCGAGTCGATCGTCGTCGGCGCCAGCATCGGCGTCGCCGTCGCGGATCAGGCCATGGACCCGGATGCGCTCCTGCGCTGCGCAGATCTGGCGATGTACCACGCGAAGAAGAGCGGCAGGAACCAGTTCCGCCTCTACACACCCGACATGGCGCGCAACTCCGGTGGACGGGGTACTGCCGACACCCGGTTGCGGGGAGCTGCGGGTCGCGGCGAGCTCGTCGTCCACTACCAGCCGGTGGTCGACCCGGCCCGCGGGAACGCGATCGTCGCCCTGGAGGCACTGGTCCGTTGGATGCATCCCGATCGTGGTCTGGTGATGCCGGGCGAGTTCATCCCGTACGCGGAGTCGACAGGGCTCATCGACGAGATCGGACTCCACGTGCTGGAGGTCGCGTGTCGCACCGCTGCGGGTTGGCAACGGCGCCTCGGTCCCGATTCGCCTCTCATCAGCGTGAACCTCTCACCACACCAGCTGCTCGACGAAGGTCTGCCAGAGCGGGTCGCTGGTGTTCTCGCCCGGACGGGGTTGGAGTCCGATCGACTGGTGCTGGAGTTCACCGAGAGCGCTCTCGCGCAGGATCCATCCGTCGTCGCCCGACAGATCCGTGCCGTCCGTCGCCAGGGGATCCACATCGCCATCGACGACTTCGGGACAGGTCACTCGTCGCTCGCCCGATTGCAGCAGTTCCCGATCAACACGCTGAAGATCGACCGTGCGTTCGTCCAGCAGGTCGAGGATCGCACCGGGCGATCGCTCGTCGAGGCCATCGTGCAGCTGGCTCACACGCTCGGCATGACCACGGTTGCCGAGGGAGTCGAGACCGCCCGGCAACAGGAGCAGCTCGACGACATCGGGGCGGATCTTGCCCAGGGCTTCCTCTACCACCGACCCGTTCCCGCGATCGAGGTGGCCGAGCTGTTGGACCTCGACCGGCAACGAGTTCGCCGGACGTCGATATCGGCACAGCTACCCTGAGCCGCCATGCGACGGGTCCGGCCCCAGAACGTTCGGGTCCGATCCCGCCGTGTGGCGATCGTCGCCGGTGCCGCAGGGGCGTTCGGGGTTTCGGCAGCGGTCGCCGGCCGAGGCGTGCCGGATGCCGAGATCCGGGCGTTCCGAGCGCTGAACGACCTGCCCGCCTGGGTGACCCCGGTGCTGTGGCCTCCGATGCAGCTGGGCAGCCTGTGGGGTCCGGTCGCAGCCGCGGGCTGGACGTGGCGGCGGTGGCACTCGTGGCGTCCGACGGTCGGGGTGCTGGTCGGAGGTGTCGCTGCGTGGCAGTTGGCGAAGGTGGTCAAGTCCTTCGTGCAGCGCGGTCGTCCGGCGGACGAGCTCACCCACATCGCGTGGCGTCCGGGAACGCCTCGGGAGGGCCTGGGGTTCGTCTCCGGGCACACGACGGTTGCCTTCGCGATGGTCACGACGTTGTGGCCGCATGTGGGGCCGGCGGAGCGGTCGGTGCTGCTTGCCCTTGCTCTGGGCGTCGCCGCGTCGAGGATCCAGGTGGGTGCGCATCTGCCCGTCGACGCGGTCGGCGGTGCGGCGCTCGGGGTGCTGGTCGGTGAAGCCTGGAACCTGATCGATGGTGCTGCGGCGGGAGTGCCGTTGCAGGGGCGTGGATCGCACGACGAGGGGATGAGCAGGTGATCCGTCTGGTCCTGAGCGCTGTCGTCATGGTGGTGGTCGCATCGGCGACGACCCTGCTCGGCAGTCGGCTGCTCGGTGTGCGACGCGGATGGGTTCGTCAGCTCCTCGCCGGGGTGCTGGGTTGGCTGATCGCCCTGACGGTCGCGGTCGGGCTGCTCGACTGGGACTGGGACGCTGATCAGCTGCTCGTCTACACCGCTGTCCTGGCGGTGCCGGCGACGATGGCGCTGATGCTGGCGTTCGATCTCGTCGCCCGTCCCGGAACGCTCGCGCGCGGTGACCGGGCCGGGTTGATCGAAGCGTCATCGCCGCTGGGCGACCTGCGCTCCAGGATCGCTCCGTTGGCTCGGTACCGCGAGCTGCTCGCCATTCTCCGGCGCCATCGCCTGCTCGGTCACCTCAACGGCCACCGGGACCGGTCCGTCGAGGACGAGGATCCGCCGGAGGCACGGCTGCGGGCTGCGCTCGAGGACGCCGGTGGCGTCTACGTGAAGCTCGGCCAGATCGCGGCGACCCGGATCGACCTGCTCTCGCCGTCGGTCTGCGCCGAGTTGGGCAAGCTCCAGAGCCGGTCGGCATCGGTTCCGGCCGACGAGGTCCGCTCGGTGATCGAAGCGGCGTACGGACGTCCGGCCGAGAAGGTGTTCGAACGCTTCGACTGGGAGCCTCTGGCAGCGGCCTCCATCGGACAGACGCACACCGCCCGCCTCCGCGACGGCACCGAGGTCGTGGTGAAGGTGCAGCGTCCCGGAGTCGAAGCAACCATCGAGCGTGACCTGGCGGCGCTCGACCAGCTGGCGCGGCTGGCCGAGCGTCGAACCGTCGCCGGACGTGATCTGCGGGTCAGCCAGCTCGCGACCGAGTTCGGTCGCAGTCTCCGCTCCGAGCTCGACTTCCGCGACGAGGCGCGTTCCACCGACACGATGCATGGTCTGCTCGAGCGCAGCCCGATCACCGTTCCCCGTGCCTACCCCGAGCTCAGCAGTCGTCGGGTCATGGTGCAGGAACGGCTGTCGGGGGTTCCGCTCGCCGAGCTTCCCGCCGAGCTCGAGGTGGACCGTGCCGGTCTCGCCCGTCAGCTGCTCACCGTGTTCGTCGAGCAGCTGCTCACGGTCGGCATCTTCCACGCGGATCCCCATCCCGGCAACGTGATGGTGCTCGACGACGGGACGCTCGGCCTCATCGACTTCGGCGCGGTCGGTCGGCTCGACTCGATCCAGATCCAGGCTGTCGTCGACATGTTGATCGCTCTGACCCGAGGCGATGCGTCGCTGTTGCGTGACGGGGTCGAACGGGTCGCGGATGTGGGTGTCCACGTGTCGAGGGACCGGTTGGAGCGCGCAATCGCCCGCCTCCTCGCCGATCACGTCGGCACGGGTGGCACCGTCGACGTCCATGCGCTGGCCGATCTGGTGCCGGTGCTCGGCGAGTTCGACATCGCCCTGCCCGGGGACCTGGTGGTCCTCATGCGGGCGATGGTCACCCTGGACGGTACCCTCGGCGTGCTCAGCCCCGGCTTCTCGGTCACCGCTGCGGGGCGGGAGCTCGCCGAGCGGGAGGCTGCCGAGCGCGCCGACGGCGACCCTCAGCAGCTCATCACCGAAGCACTTGTGGGGGAGCTCCCGGTGCTTCGACGGTTGCCTGCCGACGTTGGGCGGACCCTGGCTCTGGCATCGCGGGGGAACCTGACGTTCCGGACCGTCGCGGCCGAGGACGAGAGCCGTTTCACCCGCACGATGTGGAACCGCACGCTCCTGGCGGGCATCGGCATCGGGCTGGCTCTGGTGTCGGTGCTGTTGATGGGCCTCGACATCGGTCCGCTCGTCGGGAGCCACACCCGGTTGGTCGTGCTCCTCGGCGCCGGTGGGCTCGCGTTCGGTTCGGTGCTCGTGATGCGGGTCGTTGCGGCCGTCGTCCGCGACGGAACCCTCTGAACTCGTCGCGCTCCAGGGTCGGTACGCCCGGCAGGAACCATCCGCCGCGGCCGGTACGCTCCGGCCGGGCCGGTAGCTCAGTGGTCAGAGCAGGCGACTCATAATCGCTCGGTCCCGGGTTCGATCCCCGGCCGGCCCACGACCGTTGCCGGAATCGTGGCCCGGATTGTGAGAAGACCGTCGGCGTTGTTGTCGCTGGCGGTCGCTTGGGTGGCGTGTGGCCTACAAGTTCGGCGGTGTCGGTCGCCAGACGACGGTCGTCCGTCGCTGAGCACGTGGTGTCTCGTAGCCTGCCCGCGTGTCGCATGACGTGGTCGGGGACCGGGGTCGGCGGGTGGACGCGACGTTGCGGCACATGCGGCTGAACACGTTCGGCCCCGCCGACGAGGAGCCGTTCCGTCGGCGGACGAGCGACTGGATCCGCGTCGTCGTCGGTGCGGGTGTGTTCGCCGTCCTCGTGGTCAACCACGACCAGATCGGTGCGCTCGAGGCATCGCTGTTCGACACGTTCAACGACCTTCCCGACGACCTCGAACCACTGTTCCGGGCCCTCTACGCCGTCGGGACCCTGTGGGCGGTCGGCATCATCCTGATCGCGGCGTTGGTCGGGCAACGATGGCGGCTCGCTCGGGACCTGACCGTCGCCGGCGTTCTGGCCTCGCTGTCGGCGCGGCTCGTGTCAGCGCTCACCGGCGGGTACTCGACGACCGAGGCCGTGAAGGCGACCGTCAGGTTCGGATCCAGCGCGACCGACTTCCCGCTGGTGCGGCTCTCGGTCATGGTGGCAGTCATCGCCGCGGCAGCGCCGTATGTCACGCGTCCGACCCGTCAGCTCGGTGTCCTCTTCGCCACGGTCATGGCGCTGTCCGCCATGTACCTCGGGACCGGATATCCGAACGCGGTGATCGCCGGGGCGGTCCTCGGTTGGAGCGTCGCAGCAGCGGTGCACCTGGTGTTCGGCTCACCGGGTGGTCGTCCCACGTTGCCGCAGATGCGGGCGACGCTCGCCGAGCTGGGTGTCGACGTCGACCGACTGAGCCTTGCGACGCACCAACCTGGAGATGCGACCGAGATGGTCGCCGTCGATGGCGAGGGCCCGCTTCGCATCCGGGTGCTCGGTCGAGACGAGCGCGACGCTCAGGTCCTCGGACGTGCGTGGCGTTCGATCGTGTTCCGCTCGCCGCCGGGGCGCCTGCAGTTGAGCCGGATCGAAGCCGTCGAGCACGAGGCGTACGCAGTCCTGCGTGCACAGCAGGCCGGCGTGCACGTCCCGACGGTGATCACGACCGGGACGGCGGGCCCCGGAGTCGCTGTCTACGTCGAACGTCCGGTTGTCGGAACCCCGTTGTCGCAGATCCCTCCGGCAGAGGTGACCGAGGCGCTCCTCGAGGAGGTGTGGCGTGCCGTTGGACGGCTCCACGACGCGGGCATCGCCCACCTCGACCTGACCGCGGATCACGTCGTGATCACCGATGCAGGACCCGCGTTGATCTCGTTTGCTTCGGCGATGGTGTCGGATCCCTCGGACTTCCGCCGTTCCGACATCGCGGCGCTCCTGGTGGCGACCGAGGGCATCGTCGGAGCGGATCGTGCGGTCGCTGCGGCGGCCTTCGGCATCGGGCGTGAGCGCCTGATCGACGCGCTGCCGCTCATCCAGAGCGCCGTGCTGCCATCCGCGCTGCGGGCGCGCAGCCGCGTCGAGCGCAAGCAGTTGAGCGGGCGGTTGGAGCGACTGCGGATCGTCGCATCGGCGGTGGCCGACGTCGAGCCGCCGCATCTGACCGAGGTCCACCGGATGTCCGGGTCGACCCTCGCTCTCATCATTGGCACGTTCCTCGGCGTCGCTGCGCTGCTCGGCCAGGTGGGGGACCCACAGGAGCTCTGGGACACGATGGCGGCCGCCGACTGGCGGTGGATCTGGCTCGCGATCGCCATCTCGCTCTCCACGAACCTCGCGACGGCGATCGCCCTGATGGGCAGCGTCCCGATCCGGATCCCGTTCCTGCGCACCGTCGAGCTCCAGCTCTCGCTCACCTTCGCCAACCTGGCGGTGCCGACGATCGGCGGTCTGGCCGCGCAGGTCCGCTATCTCCAGAAGCAGGGTGTGGACCTCGCCGGTGCCGTCGCTGCGGGCGGCGTCGTGTCCGGTGTCGCCAACGTCGTCGTCACCAGCGCCGTGTGCCTGATGGCGATCCTCCTGTCCCCGGCACAGGTGTCCACCAGCGCGGTGTCGGCCGACCAGCTCCTGACCCTGCTGTTCTTGGCGGCCGTGGTGACCGGGCTCGTGTCAGCCGTCGTGTTCGGGATCCCCGCCATCCGGGCCAAGGTGCTCGCACCCGTGCAGGACGCCTGGTCGGTGGTGTCCGCAGCGATGCGGTCGCCCCGCCAGATCGGCCAGCTGGTGCTCGGGTGGGCGGCCAACGCGCTGCTGTACGCGCTCGTCCTGTGGTGCTGCGTGCAGGCGTTCGGGCCGGCGGTGAACTTCTGGACGATCGTGCTGATCAACACCGGTGTCTCGACGCTCGCGTTCGCCGTGCCGGTACCAGGTGGATCCACTGCGGTCAGCTCGGTGGGTGTCGCAGGCCTCTTGACCGCGGTCGGGGTGAGCCAGGAGGTGGCGGTCGCGGCGTCCCTCGCCTACCAGGTGACAGCGACGTTCATCCCGGCGGTGCAGGGCTGGGTGGCGTTCCGGAACCTGATGTCGCTCGACTACCTGTGATGATGTGACGCGTGATGTCCCGTGACCGTTGACGCACTGGTGCTCGGAGCGGCGATGGCGTTGTCGCCGTTGGCGGTGCTCGCGTCGGTGCTGTTGTTGACGACGGAGCGTGGCACCGTGAAGGCGATCGCCTACGCCGCCGGCTGGATGGTCGCAGTCGGGGCGATCGGAGCCGCCACGGTGCTTGCCGCGTCGCAGGTGCACGCGACTCCCGGGAGCACCACCTCGACGGTGTCGGCCTGGTTGTACGTCGTGTTCGGTGTCGCGCTCGTCGGATGGGCGATCCGTCGTCGAGCCGCAGAGCGTGACGGCGTCCCCGAGCCGACGTGGATGGGCCGCCTCGACGGCATGTCGCCCTTGGTGGCGCTCGGGTTCGGCCTGTTCATGCCGCCGTACGCGATCGCCGTCGCAGCGGTGAACTCGATCGTCCACGGCAACAGCGGCGGCTCTGCCTCCGGTGTGGTCGTGCCCGTCGTGACGTTCACCGTCGTGGCGTCGCTCGGGGTGATCGTGCCGGCGGTGTTCGCGGTGGCGTCGTCGAGGGCCGACGAGGTGATCGCCCGTTGGCGGGAGTGGCTCCTCGGACGGTGGTCGACGGTCCTGTTCTGGATGCTCCTCGTCATCGGCGTCTACCTGGCGGCGAAGGGCGTGTACCTCGTGGTGACCTGACGCGCGACGAGGTGCGCCCGGCGTGGAACGGGTGCGGTCAGATCTCGTCGTGGGTCAGGGCGCGCCGTCCATCCAGGACGGCGCGCCGTCGAGCAGGAATCGGCTGACCTCGAGACACCGTTCGAGCACGTCGCAGAGCATCTCCTCGCCCATGTACACCTGGCTGAGGCTGACCGGCACGCGGGCGACGACGGTGAGGGTGCGTTCCGACGGGTCGGTGACGGACTGGAAGGAGTCGACGGCTGAGACCTCCAAGGGGAGGTCCGGACCCCCGATCCCCGCGAGCTCCGTTGCGAGGAGCAGCAGGTCGGGGCAGTGCGGCAACGGCGGGAGCGACCAGGTGAAGGTCATCGGAAGCTGATGCCGTTCCTCCGGTTCCTCTCCTTCGGGGAGCTCGAGCACCTCGTCTTCGAACGCGAGGACAGTCCGGGGGTCGACCTCGACCGCGAGGTGGAACTCGACAGGTCCGCCGCACGCCTCCTCTGGGTGCAGGTCGACTTCCCACGCCTGTCGCATCGAGTAGGTCTCGACGAAGTGACGTTCGTCGTGGATGTGGAATCCGTGGTCGGCTGCATGGTTCTTGAGATCGGCGACGAAACCGGCGACATCGATGACTGCCATCGCCCTCCAGATTGCCAGTCCGGGGTTCCCGGAAGAAACCGGTTGACGGGGGGACCGGTACCCTCGGGTGGGTGACGAGCGTCGATCCGGACCGTCGGTCCCTGTCGTGGATCACTGATCTCCTCGACCGGACCGCCGTTGCGGTGGCCGCAGCGCTTGCTGCGGAACGCGTCCGGCTCGGTGGTGTCACGGCGGACTGGCGGGCACGCGGTGAGCGACCGGGGCAGTATCGGATCGATCTCGTTGCGGACGCCGCCGCGCTCCACGTGCTGCGGGCCGGAGGAGTGGACGTCCTCAGCGAGGAGTCCGGCTTCGAGGATCGCGGGACCGGACTCGTCGTCGTGGTGGACCCCGTCGACGGCTCCACGAACGCGAGTCGTGGCCTCCCCTGGTACGCGATCAGCCTCTGCGCGGTCGACGAGCACGGTCCGCTCGCAGCGTTGGTGGTGAACCTCGCCACCGGCATCCGTTGGTCAGCGGTTCGCGGTGGTGGAGCGTTCCGTGACGGTGAGTCGGTGCAGTGCTCGGGCGTGCGCCGTGTGAACGACGCGGTCGTCGTGGTGAACGGCTATCCGTCGAGGCACCTCGGGTGGAGGCAGTACCGGGCGCTGGGTGCGACGGCGCTCGATCTGTGCGCCGTCGCCGACGGTTCGGTCGACGCGACCGTCGACTGTGCCTCTGACGCCCTCGGTCCATGGGACTACCTGGGTGGCGCCCTCCTCATCTCCGAAGCAGGCGGTGTCGTCGCCGATCTGCACGGTCGGCCGCTCGACGAGCTGGGACACGACGTGCGACGCACGCCGGTCTCAGCCGCGACGCCCGAGTTGGCCGAGACGCTGCTGCGGCAACGTCGGTCGCTCGACGCCTGACACGGCATCCCACCCGTCGAACTCGGGTCGTCGCGTGCCCGTATGTGGTGTCGGCTGACCCGAGTTCAGCTGGTCTGACCGCAGTCGCAACGCCGCGCTCTAGCCTGAGCCCGTGGCCCGCGCCGTCCAACGTCTCCTCCTCCGCATCTTCCGGATGCTGCCGCCACCGGTCCGCAGGTCGGCGGTGTGGGCCGGCGCGCCGAAGTACACCGTCGGTGCCATCTGCGTCATCCGACGACGTGACGGCGCGATCCTCCTGGTACGCCACTCCTACATGGATCGCTGGGGTCTGCCGGGAGGCCTGGTGAAACGTCGTGAGGACCCTCACGTCGCCGCTGTCCGGGAGACGATGGAGGAGGTCCACCTCGCGGTCGAGCTGGTCGGAGAGGCACGTGTGGTCGTCGAACCCCAGCGACGTCGGGTCGACGTGGTGCATCTTGCCCGTCCCGCTGCAGGTGTGCCGCTCGACGACGTCCGCCCGAGCTCGGCGGAGATCGTCGAGACCCGATGGTTCCAGCCCGACGAGCTGCCCGATCTGTCCCCGGAGGCGGCAACGGCGCTGGTGGCGTTGACACGTGACGGGCCGTTGGACCTGGCCGGGTCCGGTCTCACGCCATCGTCTGACCGCCTGACACGTTGATCGCCTCGCCGGTGATGTAGGCCGCGTCGTCGGACAGCAGGAACGCGATCGCGGAGGCGACCTCGTCGGGTCGCTGCATCCGTCCGAGCGGGATCTCCCGACGGACCCATCCCTCGAAGCCGTCGGGCTGTGCCATGTCCATCAGCTGGACGAAGAGGTTGTCGGGGTTCAGCAGGTCGGTGTCGACCGTTCCGGGACAGACGGCGTTGACGAGGATGCCGGAGTCAGCCCACTCCTTGGCCATGACCTGGGTGAGGTTGATGACACCGGCCTTCGCCGCCGAGTAGGCCCCGACGAGCGGCCATCCGAGCTTGCCCGCCTGGGACGAGGTGTTGACGATGCGTCCCCCCGTCTCGTGTTCGATCATCACCTCCGCGCATGTCCGGCTGACGAGCCAGGTGCCGACCAGGTTGACCTCGAGGACACGGAGGAACTCCGCTCGGCTGAGCGCGAGCAGGGGAGCGGCACCCATGCCCGCACCGGACCCGCCGGCGACGTTCGCGACCAGCTCGACGGTGCCGAGCTCAGCGACGACCCGGTCGACCGCATCCCGTACGGCGTCCTCGTCGCTGACATCGGCACGCACGGCGATCGCTTCGCCCCCGCTGGAGCGGATCTCCTCGACGATCTGGTCGAGGTCGTCGGAGGTGGCGACCGCGTAGTCGGGGAAGTCGTCGTAGGGCTGGGCGATGTCGAGGCACGCGACCTTCGCTCCTTCCGCAGCCAGGCGGAGGGCGGTGGCGCGGCCGATCGAACGTGGACGCGCGGCGCCGGTGATGAGTGCGACCTTGTCGGAGATCCCGGTGAGCATGGCGGGATCGTACGGGCTGGGAGCGCTCCGCTGGCGAGAGATCCCCATGGCCGCTTCTGCCACTGGTGGCGTGCCGTATCTCGAGAGCGAGGAGCCGAGGGGACGGGACTCGCGTCACAGGTAGTCTCGTCGACTTCCGGGCGTGTAGCTCAGTTGGTCAGAGCACCTGCCTTACAAGCAGGGAGTCGGGGGTTCGAGTCCCTCCACGCCCACTCCGGTTTCCCTTGGGATTGCGGGCCTCTCGGCACTTCGACGCCGGGGGCGGACGTGCCGAAATGGCAAGGGGGGAGCCGCAGGGGGAGCCGAGCTCTGCAGCTCCCGGAATGGGTCGCCCGTACGATCCAGGGGTACCCGACTTCCTCGTGTCATGCGGACCTTGCCAGGGGTCACTCGGCCTCGACGCCGTCGGCCTACTCGGGCATTCCCCCGTCGGTGTGGCGAATCGAGCGGTAGCCGGCTCGGGTCAGCCAGGCACGAGCCCGGCCGAGCCGACGTTCCTCGGAGAAGCCGTGCCAGCGCGTGTGCAACTCGTCGTCACGATCCAGCACTCGACGGAACCGACTGAACGCGCCTGTGCCGTCGATCGCGATCCAGAGCCGTTCGGAGGTGTTCGGGTCGGTGACGGTGCTGATGAACGCCTCCATGTCCCGGTAGGCAGGCCGTGATCCGCCCGTGTCGACGTCCAACCATGCGTCGGAGTCATCGAGGTCCAGGGGCTCGCCGATCTCGTCGCGGTAGTCGATCACCGACATCGGCCAGACCGACCCGTCGCGGAGATTGATGGCGCCGCCTTCGCTCTGTCCGTCCTCGAGCAGCTCTGACAACTCGTCGAGCGGCACAGGCAGGTCGATGAGATCAGCGGGCTCGGCGTTGCCGAGCCATGCATCCAGTTGTGCGGCCAGCTCCTCGTCGCCGGCCCAACCACGCTCCCGCAGAGTCGTCACGAAGGCGTGTGCGAGCTCTTCAGCGCCGGTGACCGACTGGACGACGGCGACCACGACGCCGTCACCAGCCAGCTGCAGGTACGGGCGCACGTCAGTCCTGTCCAGCGCACGGACGATTTCGGCGCCGTCGCCTCGGTTGACGGCCGCCCGCAACGTCCCACGCAACTCGTCGCGCATCTTCGCAGTCTTGCTGACGAATCGATCCGGATGACCGCTACAGATCGGCGGGCTTGTCGACGGCCCCGGTTCTCCGCACGGAACGATGTTCGCTGACGTCCACGCAAGTTGCGCGCTTGCGCAACTTGCCAGTCTGTGGCGTGTTCTGACCACCCTGACCAACGGCAGGGACGGGTTTCGCGATACGATTCTCGCCGAGTGGAGATCTACTCCTCAGCACCCAAGCACGACATCGCCGACGAGGACATCGCGTACGCGATCGAACACGCGCTCGTGCTCGGCGAGATCGAGGCCGAGGCAGGCCTCGACGTCACCCAGTTGCGGCGTCGACCTGGTCGTCCGGCGATGGGCTCGGGCCCGGCAGATCCGTTCCCGGTGCGCCTCGATCCCGAGCTCCGTGCTGCGCTCGACGAGCGGGCTGCCAGTGACGACACGACAGCATCAGACGTCATCAGGGAAGCGCTGCGCCGGTACCTCAAGGTGAGCTGACCGGTCGGTCGCGGAACCGGCACCTCCTCAGGCATGGCGTGCATCCGGCACTTCATGCCGTCTCGCCGTCCATCTGAACGTCCGTCGGGTCAGAAGTACGCAGTGCGGCGGGTACCCGTGGTCTTCGAGATCAGTGAGCGGTAGGTGTGGTCGACCGGGGTGAGTGCGGCGCCGAAGACGCCTACCAAGTGCTGCGGCGCTTGGCGGCTCCATGGCTCATGCCGCTTCCCCTTGTCGATCCACACGGCAACCTCGACAGCATGTACGTCCCGCCCGCTCAGCCGGTCTTCACCGAAGTACGGCTCACCCTGACAGACAGGGGTGGGTCCACAGCCCGGCGTGCCGGTGGGTCGGGTGTGTCATCCGGGCAGTTCGTGGGCGTGGCGCTGCCAGAACGCCTCGCAGTGCTCCTGGTCGAGGTCGACGGTCCAGATGCGGTCCGTGGTGCCGTCGGGTCGAATCCGACTGATCCAGATCGCGAGGTTGTCGAAGGCGTCGCCGTCGGGAGCGGAACCTGAAGCGCGCACCAGCGAGATCGTGCAGGTGTCATCCGCATAGACACGTGTGCCGTCTTGATGCCAGGAGTCACCGAAGTAGGGCACGAACTTCAGGACGAACTCGATGAACGGATCCTTGCCCTCGACGAGCCGCCACGGCCCGGCGCCGGGCCCGGTCTGATGGCGTCTCGGTCATGGGCGACCTGTCCGGTGCGCCGTTCCGCGATCGGGTTAGTGTGCGTGCGGGTCGCGGGATGATCCGAGCCGCTCGCGGACAGCGATCTCGCGTTGCTCGGATCAGGCCACAGGATCGACCCCAGCGGCTCAACCGCCTCGCTGCGCCGATCGTCGCGGCCGCACGTCGACGCAGGTGACCCCTGACGGTGCGGACCAGCCGTCCATGGCCAGCGCCTCGCCGATCGCCCGGTGTGCGCCGCCGACGAGCGTCGGATCGGCGACGTCGTCGACGCCCGTGAACCGAACGAGCATGTCGCCGCGGGTGATCGTGAGCACCTCCACGATGCCGGTCTCGATCATCGTCGACAGGAGCGAGTCCGGCGGAGGGACCGGTGTGGGGTCGAGGTCAACCCGGTGGCAGACCCAGCGGAGCACGGTGGGCTCCGCCGTCCGTTCGACGTGCAGCGTCCGTACCGGGTCGGTCACGACGTGACCCACGCGACGACGGTGTGCGCGACGAGCGCCGCCACGTAGGCGAACGCGAACATCGATCCGAACGCGATCGCCGGCCATCGTCGCGAGTTGGACTCCTTGCGGAGCACGACGACGGTCGACATGCACTGGAGCGCGTACACGAAGTACACGAGGATCGCGGCGACCACCGGTGGGGTGAACACCGGCTCGCCGTCGGAGTTCGTCATGGACTGGAGACGCTCCGGGAGCGAGGCCTCGTCCGTGGACGCAGTGCTGACCGCGAGCGTGCTGACGAACACCTCGCGTGCTGCGAGGCTGCCGAGCAGGGCGACGTTGATCTGCCAGTTGAACCCGAGCGGTGCGAACACCGGCTCCATGGCGGTGCCGATGCGACCGGCGACGCTGTGCTGCATCTCGTAGCTGCTCGCCTCGGCGGGCGTCATCCCGGCCGGTGCCGTCACCGGTGGCAGGTTGAGCATCACCCACAGCACCGCGGTCACGATGAGGATCACCGTGCCGGCCTTGCGGGCGAAGGCCCACGCTCCGTCCCACACGTAGAGCAGGACCGACCGCACCGTCGGCATCCGGTACGGCGGCAGCTCCATCATCACCGGCGTGGTCGGGGAGCGCAGCGCGGTCACGTTGAGCAGCGCCGCGTACAGCAGACCCGACACCGCTCCGAGCAGGTAGAGGCCCATCATCGTGAGGCCTTGCGCTCCGATCGGGCCGAGGACCTGCTCCCTCGGGACGAACGCCGACACCATCAGCGTGTAGACCGGCAGCCGGGCCGAGCAGGTCATGAGGGGCGCGGCCAGCATCGTAGCGAGTCGGCGCCGCTCGCTGGGGATCGTCCGGGTGGCCATGATCGCCGGGATCGCGCACGCGAACGCGGAGAGCATGACGACGAAGCTGCGGCCCTCCAGCCCGAACCGCCCCATCACCCGGTCCGCCAGCACCGCTGCCCGGGACAGGTAGCCGACCTTCTCGAGCAGCGCGAGCAGGAAGAACAGCAGGACGATCTGGGGCAGGAACACGAGGACCGCGCCGACCCCGGCGATGATCCCGTCGCCGAGGAACGATCCCAACGTGCCACCGATCCCAGCGGCGACGTCCTGCGACAGCGTCGTGAACAGCGAGTCGAGGGCGTCCATCGCCGGCGCTGCGATCGTGAACACCGCTTGGAACACCGCCAGCATCGTCAGCAGGAAGACGATCGCACCGGCCACAGGGTGCAGCAGCACCGAGTCGATGCGCCTCGTCCGCTCGTCCATCTGCGGCGCCGTCGTCGAGGAGCGCAGGACCGAGTCCACCCAGCCGCTCCGGTCCAGGCCGGTCGTCGGTGGCGGGAGGACCGGCGTGTCCCAGTTCGAGGGAGCGGCGAGGAGATCCCTGACCTGGTCCATCCCGACGCCGCGGTGGCCGATCACGCCGACGACGGGGATCCCGAGTGCTCGGGCGAGACGGTCGAGGTCGACGGTTCCGTGCCGGGCGACGAGCTCGTCGACCATCGTGAGCACGAGCGCTGTCGGGTGGCCGAGGGCCAACACGTCGGCGACGAGCAGCAGCGATCGCTCGAGCGTCGTTGCGTCGGCGATGACCAGCAGTGCATCCGGTGCGGCGATGCCGTCGACGTGACCGGCGAGCGCCTCGAGGACGATCTCCTCGTCGGGGCTGATCGGCGTCAGGCTGTAGGTGCCGGGCAGGTCGACCAGCGTGACGTCGCCGTCGGGCAGGTGCAGCGTGCCCTCACGTCGGCTCACGGTCACGCCGGGGTAGTTGGCGGTCTTGGACCGCAGGCCGCACAGGGAGTTGAACAGCGTCGTCTTGCCGGCGTTCGGACTGCCGACGAGCGCGACGACGGGGTTGTCGTTCGCTGTGAGCACGGCTCCCTCGTCATGGCAGCTCACGGCATCGCCTCCCTCGCCCCGTTCGTCGATGGCGCCACGTCGACGTCGATCGTCACTGCGGATTCGCGGCGAAGGGCCAAGCGGTAGCCGCGGAGCTCGTAGACAGTCGGGTCGCCCATGGGCGCACGTCGCTCGACCTTGACCACCGTGCCAGGGAGGAACCCCATGTGCTCCAGTCGAGCCGCAGCGGCGCCATTGGGGTCGGTGAGACCGTGGATCACGACGGAGGAGCCGACCGCGGCGTCGGACAGGCGCATGGTCGTCACGATCCGGTCGCCGTGGACGTCAGCCACGGATCCTCCGAGGTGTTAGCCATACCTAACTGTGTCACGGTGCGCTCTGGCTGGCAATGGCGAGGATGGCCGACGTGACCCACGACACCGTTCGGTGACGTCCTGTCGGGGTCAGGCGACGCGCGGCTCGCGGGGCAGGCCGAGGACGCGTTCGCCGACGATGTTGCGGAGGATGGTCGTCGTGCCACCCATGATCGTGTACGCAGGGCCGTAGCAGACGTTGCGGGCGACCCGGTCCCAGAGGGTGGCGTCGACGCCGCAGATGCGCGCACAGACCCCGGCAACTCGCTGCTCGAACTCGGTGCAGTAGGTCTTGGTGATCGCCGACCACCCCGGTGGTGCCTGGCCGATCACCTCGCGCAGCACCATCAGTCGGCCGATCCGGTAACCGGACTCGAGCGCTGCCACTTCCTGTCGGAGCACCGGATCCAGGACCGGAGCGGCCCGCACGACGTCCAGGTAGAGGCGTCGGTTCGAGATAAGGCGATCGATGCCGCCGCGCTCGTGCTCCATCTGACGCATGACCTGCTTGAAGCTGCCGTTCACGGTTCCGACGAGGTGATCGGCCGGCACCTCGACGCCGTCGAAGTGGACCTCGCAGAAGTGCGCGTTGCCGGTCATGTCGACGATCGGGCGGATCTCGATCCCCGGCGAACGCAGGTCGACGACCAGCTCCGACAGCCCGGCGTGCGGTGGCGCGCCCGGATCGGTCCGTGCGATCAGGTAGCACCAGTCGGCATCGGCCGCGCCCGAGGTCCAGATCTTCTGGCCGTCGACGATCCAACGGTTGCCATCGAGGACTGCCCGGGTCCGCAGCGAGGCGACATCGGAACCGGCGTCGGGCTCGCTCATGCCGATCGACCAGGCGGAGGTCCCGGCGACGATGTCGGGTAGCCAGCGTCGTCGCTGCTCGGGCGTGCCGAACTGCAGCAGCGTCGGGCCGATCTGGCGGTCGGCGAACCAGGACGTGGCGACCGGGGC
>CAYSCB010000019.1:0-17923 GCA_964429335.1 uncultured Aquihabitans sp. | reverse complement strand
GGAACGCCTCGAGCAGCACGTCCGCAACGCCGGTCGCCTGGCGGATCCGGCCCGGGCCGCGGTCGTGCAACGCATCGGGCTGTCCGCGACTCAACGACCGTTGGACGTGGTCGCCGGCTACCTCGGCGGCAACACGTGCGATCCGGTTCCCGGCGACGGTGGAGACGGACCACGGGTGACGCAGCGGCCGGTGCGGATCGTCGACGCCGGCATACGCAAGGAGCTCGACCTCGGGGTCGTCGTGCCGGTCGACGACATGGCAGCACCCACCGGGTCGATCTGGCCGTCGATCGACCCGGTGTTGCTCGACCTGGTCGAGTCGCACCGCTCCACACTCGTGTTCGTCAATGCCCGTCGACTGGCGGAGCGACTCGCAAGTCGACTGAACGAACTGCACGCCGAACGCCGGGAGGACCAGGAAGTCGACGGGTTTGAGACCGGGACCGCGGACCTGGTCAAGGCACACCACGGGTCGCTGTCTCGGGAGCGTCGTCTGCAGGTCGAGGACGAGCTCAAGCGGGGTGAGCTCCGCGGCCTGGTCGCGACCAGCTCCCTCGAGCTCGGCATCGACATGGGTGCGGTCGACCTCGTCGTGCAGGTCAGCTCACCGGGCAGCGTCGCTGCGGGCCTGCAGCGCATCGGCCGGGCCGGCCACCACGTCGGTGTCCCGAGCCGAGGGCGCATCTTCCCGAAGCACCGGGCCGATCTGCTGGAGGCCGCGGTCGTCGTGGCGCTGATGGAGGAGGGACGGATCGAGCCGACGTCGGTTCCGGCGAACCCGCTCGACGTGCTCGCCCAGCAGCTCGTCGCTGCGTGCGCCCTCGACGAGTGGTCGGTCGACGACCTCTTCGCGTTGAGTCGGTCCTCGGCGAACTTCACGGGCCTGTCACGTGAGGTGTTCGAGGCGACGCTCGACATGTTGGCCGGACGGTACCCGTCGGAGGAGTTCGCCGAGCTGCGACCGCGTGTCGTGTGGGACCGTCGGACCGGCACGGTGCGCGGCCGATCCGGAGCACAGCGCCTCGCGGTGACCTCGGGCGGCACCATCCCGGACCGCGGGCTGTACGGGGTGTTCCTCCCCGAGGGGACCCGGGTCGGCGAGCTCGACGAGGAGATGGTCTACGAGTCGAGGGTCGGCGAGGTCTTCCTGCTCGGGGCCTCGGCATGGCGGATCGAGGAGATCACCTTCGAACGGGTCGTCGTCACCCCGGCGCCCGGTCAACCCGGCAAGATGCCGTTCTGGCACGGCGACGGGCCGGGCCGCTCCGCCGAGCTCGGCAGCGCGCTCGGCGGGTTCGTCCGTGAGGTCCGGGGCGTCCCGCGTGCTGAGGCGCTGGAACGACTCCGCACCCTGCACTTCCTCGACGAGCGGGCAGCGCACAACGTGCTCGCCTACCTCGACGAGCAGGCGGAGTCGACCGGCGCGGTGCCCGACGACCGAACGATCGTCGTCGAACGGTTCCGCGACGAGATCGGGGACTGGCGCCTGTGCATCCACACCCCCTTCGGAGCGAGGGTCCACGCCCCGTGGGCGATGGTGCTCCGATCGAGGCTGGAGCGCCACGTCGCCGAGCAGATCGGTGACAGCGGCGGCCTCGAGGTGCTGTGGTCCGACGACGGCATCGTCGTGCGCCTGCCCGAGTCGGTCGATGACCTTCCCGTCGAGCTGCTCTTCGGTGACCCCGACGACGTCGAGTCCGAGGTGGTCTCCGTCCTGCCGACGACGAGCGCGTTCGCCGCCCGGTTCCGGGAGTCTGCAGCGCGGGCGCTGCTGCTGCCCCGACGTCGACCCGACCGGCGCACGCCGCTGTGGCAGCAACGCCAGCGCGCCGCGGACCTGCTGTCGGTCGCGGCCAGGTACCCCGGGTTCCCGATCCTGCTCGAAGCCACTCGTGAGTGCTGCAACGACGTGTTCGACCTCCCGGCCCTGCGGCGCGTCCTGGCCGAGGTCCGCAGCCGGCGGATCCGCGTCGTGAGCGTCGAGACGCCGTCCGCGTCGCCCTTCGCCCGCTCCCTGCTGTTCGGCTGGATCGCCGTCTACATGTACGAGGGCGATGCGCCGCTGGCGGAGCGCCGGGCCGCAGCGCTCGCGCTCGACAGAGAGCTGCTGCGTGACCTGCTCGGCACCGAGGAGCTGCGGTCCCTGCTCGACGCGGACGTCGTGTCGGAGGTCGAGCTCGAGCTGCAGCGACTCACGCCCGGACGTGCCGCCCGCGACCTCGACGAGGTCCACGACCTGCTGCGCGTCCTCGGGCCGCTCCGCCAGTCGGAGATCTCGGCACGGGTCCGCGACGGTCTCGCCGGTCAGGTGCCGGGGTGGATCGACGAGCTGGTCGCCACCCAGCGTGCGATCCTCGTGCACCCGGGTGGCGGAGCGAGCGAGCCGCGGGTGGCAGCAGCGGATGACGCTGCCCGGCTGCGCGACGCGCTCGGCGTCGCGATCCCTGTCGGACTGCCGACGGTGTTCACCGACCCGGTCGACTCGCCGCTGCGTGACCTCGTCGAGCGCTTCGCCCGGACCCACGCGCCGTTCACCACTGCAGCGGTCGTCGCTCGGCTGGGGATCGCTGTCGACGCGGTCCGCGTGGTGCTCGACGAGCTCGTCCGGGCGGGTCGTGTCGTCGAGGGCGACTTCACGCCCGGTGGCGTCGAGCGTGAATGGTGCGACGCGGACGTGCTGCGTCAGATCCGTCGACGGTCCCTCGCTCAGCTCCGCAACGAGGTTGCGCCGGTCGAGTCGCCGACGCTGGTGCGCTTCCTGCCCTCGTGGCAGCTCGTCGGCTCCCGTCGTCGAGGCCCCGACGCCGTGGCGGAGGTGGTGTCGCTGCTGCAGGGCGCTGCGATCCCCGCCTCGTTGCTCGAACCCGACATCATCGGCATCCGCGTCGCCGAGCACTCCCCGGCGGACCTCGACGCGCTGAGCGCGAGCGGTGAGCTCGTCTGGGTCGGCGCCGGTGCGCTCGGCACCCACGACGGACGGGTGCGGCTGGTGTGGCGGGACCGGGCACATCTGCTGTTGCCCGCACCGGCGGATCCGACCGAGACCGGGACCGACGGGGCGCTGCACGATGCACTCCGCGCCCAGCTCGTCGAGGGCGGGGCCTCGTTCTGGGCGGATCTGGTCGCGGCGGTCGCGGCAGCGGACCTGCCCTACGACGACGAGTCGGTGCTCGCTGCTCTGTGGGACCTGGTGTGGGCGGGGGAGGTCACCAACGACACCTTCGCGGCGCTGCGTGCCCGGGTCGCCGGCGGCACCTCGACGCGTGCCTCCGGTGCGCGGTCGCGGCGACCGGGTGCGAACGTCCGTCGGCTCACCCGGGTCGGCCCGCCATCGGCCGCAGGTCGCTGGTCGTCCACCGCGCCACTCCGGAGTCCGACCGCGACGCCGACCGAGGCGGCCACAGCGCAGGCGTTCCAACTGCTCGAGCGCTATGGCGTGCTGAGCAGGGAGATGGCGCTCGCCGAGGGGATCACGGGTGGCTTCGCCGGTGTGTATCCGGTGTTGAAGGTGCTCGAGGAACGCGGCCAGGTCCGACGCGGCTACTTCGTCGCCGGGCTGGGTGCTGCCCAGTTCGCGACACCTGGCGCCGTCGACCGGCTGCGGGCGGCCCACGACGACGATCCCGAGGGACCGGACCGGCCCGACGCGTTGCTCCTCGACGCGGTGGTCCTCGCTGCGGTCGATCCCGCTCAGCCGTTCGGCGCCGCGCTGTCGTGGCCCGACTCGACGGGACACCCGACCCGTGCCGTCGGCGCGTACGTCGTGGTGATCGGCGGTGAAGCGTGCGCCTATCTGGAACGGGGCGGCCGGAGCCTGCTCACCTTCCCGGCGGCAGCCCTGCATCCCGAATGGGCCCAGGTGCTCTCGACCATGGTCGGCAGTGGCCGTGTCAGACGACTGCGGATCGAGTCGATCGACGGTGCATCGGCGACCACCTCGATGTGGGCCTCCACGTTGGGTGCGGCGGGCTTCGTCGAGGGATACAAGGGTCTCACGCTCGGGCGGTAGCGTCGTCGCTGCCCGCCGTCACCGATGGTGCAGGCCAGATCAGGGGGAAACGTGGATCGCAACCGCCGCTTCGAGGGCAAGGTCGTGTTCATCTCCGGGGTGGCCCGGGGTCAGGGTCGCAACCATGCGATCCGCTTCGCGGAGGAAGGAGCGCGCATCATCGGCGTCGATCTGTGCCACGACCTCGAGCACGCGCCCTATCCGATGTCCACCCTGGAGGATCTCGCCGAGACCGTCCGACTGGTCGAGGCGGCCGGCGGCGCGATGCACGCCGAGCAGGCAGACGTCCGTGATCTCCGCGCCGTGAAGTCCGCGGTGAAGGCCGGCATCGAGCGCTACGGCCGGCTCGACGTGATCCTCGCGAACGCCGGCACCTATTCGCCGCTGCCGGTGCAGTTTGTCTCCGACGAGAGCTGGGCCGAGACCGTCGACATCAACCTGACCGGCGTCTTCCACACGGTGAAGGCCGGTGTGCGACAGCTCGTGGAGCAGAACGAAGGGGGCTCGATCGTCGTCACGTCGTCGACCGCCGGCATCAAGGGCTTCTACGGCGCTCCCGCGTACTGCGCCGCCAAGCACGGTGTCGTCGGCTTCATGCGGTCGCTCGCGCTGGAGCTCGCTCCGAACCAGATCCGCGTCAACTCGGTGCACCCCACGTCGGTGTACACGCCGATGATCATCAACGACGTGTTCCCGAAGCTGGTGCGGATGGACCATCCCGATCCGGGTGAGGCGGAGACGGCGGAGTTCCTGCAGCAAATGCAGCCGATGGGCAACCCGTGGATCGAGGTCGACGACGTCACCAACGCGATCCTGTTCCTCTGCTCCGACGACGCCCGTTACATCACCGGTGTGTCGCTCCCGGTCGACGCCGGCGCCACCATCAAGTAGGGCCGAAGTCAAGTAGCGGCGATCGCCCGGAGCACGTCGAGCCGGGCCGCCCGACGTGACGGCAACCACGCCGCGACGATCCCGGCGAAGGCCGCGACGACGGTGATCACGATCAGCTGGGTGACCGGCAGGTGGTAGGTGAACAGGCCCGGGTTGCTCGCCGAGATCGACGCGCTCAACGCGGCGGAGAACACGATCCCCAACACCAGGCCCATGAGGGCACCGAGCACGGCGATGATCGCCGCCTCGAATCGCACCGTGCGCCGGATCTGCCGACGTGACATCCCGACCGCGCGCAGCAGCCCGAGCTCGCGGGTCCGCTCGAGGATCGACAACGACAGCGTGTTCGAGATGCCGATGAGGGCGATGATGATCGCGAGCCCCAGCAGCCCGTACACGATCGCGAGGAACGAGTCGATCGGACCGGTCTGGGCCGCCGCGTACTCCTGGAGGTCCTGCACGGTGACCGTCGGCAGGTCCTTCACCAGCGCGTCGAGCTCGTGGCGCAGCTCGACGCTCGACGCACCCGGTGCCTTCTTGACGTAGATCTGGTAGTCGGCGTCGAAGATCGGCAGCTGGTTCGCGGAGAACGTCGGGAGCGGCAGCCAGATGTTGCCCTGTCCGATGTTGTTCTCCCAGATGAGCGCCACCTTCAACTCCTGGAGCCCGGTCGCACCGAAGAACACCGGGATCCTGTCGCCGAGGTGCCAACCGCGGTCCTCGGCGAAGGACTTCACGACAGCCATCGTGTCCGGCCCGAGGTCACTGGGTGATCCCTGCATCGATCCGGCGCCGACCACGTCGAACCACGTCGCCGGGTCGATGCCGAGGACCGGGAGGTCGTCGCCCGGGGGTGCGTCGTTGGCGACGCCGAAGGTCCCTGATGGCACGGTCGTCGTCACGCTCTCCGCCCGGGCCCGTGCCTTGGCATCGAGCAGTCGCATGAGACCGAAGCGCATCGGGCTCGCAACCTCGACGGTCGGCAACGCCCGGACCTTCCCGAGCAGATCCGGCGGGATCGAGCCCAGCGACGTGACGTCCGCGTTCGTGACCACGAAGTCGGCGCGGATCGAGCTGTTGATGGTCTGGTTCGCGCTCTCGCGGATGGAGGTGGCGACGATCGCGATGAGCGTCACGAGCGTCACGCCGATCGTGAGGGCCGCCGCGGTCGAGGCGGTGCGTCGCGGGTTGCGCGCAGCGTTCTCGCCGGCGAGGTGACCGGCGACGCCGGCGATGCCCGCGAGCGGTCGGGCGAGCAGGCGGCTGATCGGAGCGGCGATCGTCGGACCGATCACCAGCGCGACCGACACCAGCACCGCTGCCGCGCCGCCACCGACCAGCACCAGTGGGTTCGGGCCGATCCGGATCAGGCCGGCAGCGATGAGCAGCCCGCCCGTGAGGACCAGGACGATCCCCCACACCGTGCGCGTCCGTGACGAGTCAGCCCGGTCGATCGAGACCTCGCCGAGTGCCGCGACGGGAGGGATGCGCGTCGAGCGCCACGACGGGATGAGCGCGGAGAGCACCGTGATGCCGACGCCGACGATCACAGCGAACCCGAACGTCCCCACGGTCGGCATGGCGACACCGCCGGAGACGGTGAAGAAGCTCTGCATCATGTGGACGAGCGCGGTGGCGACGACGATCCCGAGGAGCAGCCCGAGCACCGACGCGATGAGGCCGACGATGACAGCTTCGAGCAGTGCCGCGCCGAGCACCTGCCGACGTCGTGCCCCCACGGCTCGCAACAGCGCGGTCTCCCGGGTGCGCTGCTGCACGATGATCGAGAACGTGTTGTAGATGATGAACACGGCCACGAACAGCGCGATCCAACCGAACACGCTGACGAAGGTGTTCAGGATGTCGACGAACTTCGAGATCTGCTGCTGGTTCTCCTCGACGAAGGCCGTGCCGGTGACCACCTGCTGGTCAGGGAGCTCCTTGGCGAGACGATCGGCGATCTGACGCTGGGACAGCCCGGCGTCCGCCTTGACGATGATGTAGTTGAACTTGCCGTCCTCGCCGGAGATGGCCTGGGCGACCGGGGTGGTGAAGAACATCGGCTTCGCCCCGGTGCTGCGGTCGCCGCTGCGGCCGAGTCCGACGGTGCCCACCAGCGTGAAGGTCTTCACCCCCTGTTTGAGGGTCGCGACCTCGACCTGATCGCCGAGGTGGACACCGAGCTTGGTCGCCGAGGTGAAGTCGAGCGCCATCTCGTCGTCGCGGGTCGGACCCCGGCCGTCCCGGACCGCCCCCTCGCCCATGATCGAGTCGCCGATCCAGTTGTAGGTGATCGTCGGTGGGCCGATCCCGCCGCCGAACACCTTCCCGTCCGGACCGATGAGCTGTGACCCGGTCGCCTCGACCACACCCTGGGCCAGCTTCACACCGTCGACCCGCTGCACCTCTGGGAGCAACGACTCGTCCACCGGCGTGCGCAGCGGCTGACCGAACGGGGTGTCGGTCGTCTTCGAGGAGCGCACGACCGCGTCCACCCCCTGGTAGACGTCGCCGACCAGGGAGCGGATCGAGTTCGTGAGCGTCGTCGACAGCAGTTGGGTGCCGGTGAGGAAGGCGATCCCCAGCACCACTGCGATCGATGTGGTGACGAGCCGTCGCTTGCGTGCCAGCAGGTCCTTCAGCGCGACGCGCAGCACGGGTCAGTCCCCGATCTGTTTGAGCATGTCGAGCACGCTCGCAGCGGTCGGGTCCGCCATCTCGGTGACGATCCTCCCGTCCGCGAGGAACACGACGCGATCCGCGTACGCGGCCGCGTTCGCGTCGTGGGTGACCATCACGATCGTCTGGTGGAGATCGGTCACGGCGTGTCGCATGAACTGCAGGATCTCACCGCCCGAGCGTGAGTCGAGGTTGCCGGTGGGTTCATCCGCGAAGACGATCTCGGGCCGACTGGCGAGCGCGCGTGCGACCGCGACGCGCTGCTGCTGACCGCCGGACAGCTCGCTCGGCCGGTGCGACAGCCGGCTGCGCAGCCCGACGGTCTCGATGACCTGGTTCATCCAGGCGGTGTCCGGCTTGCGCCCGGCGAGGTCCATGGGCAGCGTGATGTTCTCCGCGGCGGACAGCGTCGGGATCAGGTTGAACGCCTGGAACACGAACCCGATCTTGTCCCGGCGCAACTCGGTGAGCTGGCCCTCGGAGAGGTCGTCGAGGTAGGTCGCACCGATGAACACGCGGCCGGCGGTCAGGCGGTCGAGGCCGGCGAGGCAGTGCATGAGGGTCGACTTCCCCGAACCGGACGGTCCCATGATCGCGGTGAACCGACCTTGTTCGAAGCTGACGGTGACGCCGTCGAGCGCCCGGACCTCGGTGTCGCCCTCGCCGTAGACCTTGCGGGCGTCGATGGCGCCGGCGGCGGCGACGTCGGTGCTGGCGGTCATGGTCACGCTGGACTCGCTCTCTACGCAGGGGGTGTGCCCGGCGAGACTACCGTTCGACCCAGGCTCGCTGTCCGAGGGGTCCGAGGTGGGCCGCGACGAGGTTGCTCCAGTGGTCGCGGACCTCGGGGCGGGCGCGACACGCGATGCGGAACAGCCGACGGGCGTCGCGGCCCTGACGGAGCCGCGCCGCGGCGACCCCTCCGGCGGTCGCGTACCGCGCGAGCAGATCTCCGTCGGGGATCGGCGTCCGCGCCAGCGCGTCGAGCCCCTGGAACGCCACACGGAGGTGGATCTCATCGAGGTTCGGGAGCGGAGCGGGCTCGACGCGGCCGTCGGGCCGTTCGTGCCAGGCGACGAGGAGCTCGGGACTCCACACCGCAGCGTCGCCGTCGAGAAGGGTCAGATCCAGTGCCGCCCGGCCGAGGTGACCGGAGCAGCCGTCGTCGTCCGGGCGGCTCGTGTCATCCGGACGGTCGCGGTCGATGGATCCGGTCAGCTCGGATCCGATGATCCCGACGACGGTTCGGAGGCGGTCCGTCGTGGTGAGGTACGCCCCGGCCCGGACGCACGCGTTGGCCCCGGCACCGCTGCTGGTCGGACGCAACTCGATCGTTCCCCCACGACCGTCGTGCTGGATGCCACCGCAGCTCACGAAGCCGGCGTCGGTGGCGTCGACCAGTCGGCCGAGGCGGGCGAGCCATCCGGAGGTCACCTCGCAGTCGGCGTCGATGAGCGCCGTCCAGGCGCCGGTGGCGGCCTCCAGTCCGGCGACGTGCGCGGCCGCCGGATCGACCGGGCCATCGATCACCACGACCCGTTCGTCTCCAGCTGCTCGGACCGCGTCCATCGAGCCGTCCTCGGAACCCCGGTCGACCACGAGCAGCTCGAGGTCGGCGAAGGTCTGGGAGAGCACGCCGGCGACGGTCCGACCGATCACGTCCGCCCGATCGCGGACGGGGAGCACGATGCTGAACCGCGGTCGAGCGGGTCGATGACGCACGTCACCATCATGGGCGACGGAACACCCGTTGTCGCGGACGGTCGGCAACTGCTCGACGGACGCCGCTTCCCTGCCACCCGTATGCTGATCGCACCATGGAGTGTCCCGCCTGCGGAGCGCAGTGTGCGACGGGGGCACGGTTCTGCTGGTCCTGCGGACAGCCCCTCCGGGTTCCGGTCGAGGAGCGGCGGGTCGTGACCGTGCTGTTCGCCGACCTCGTCGGCTTCACCGCGATGTCCGAGCACCTCGATCCCGAGCAGGTGAAGCGACTCGTGGACCACGCGTTCGAACGACTCGTGCGCGACGTGACCTCCTTCGGTGGCCGTGTCGACAAGATCGTCGGCGACGCGATCGTCGCGTTGTTCGGTGCCCCGGTGGCCCACGAAGACGACGCGGAACGGGCCGTCCGAGCCGCCTTGCGGATGCAGGGGACGCTCGCCGAGTACGCGTCCGAGAGCGGGGCCGGCATCCGGATGAGGATCGGGGTCAACACCGGAGAGGTGCTCGTCGGCGCGCTGCGGGCCGGCGGCGACTACACGGCCATGGGCGACGTGGTGAACACGGCATCCCGTCTGCAGTCGCTGGCGGACCCTGGCGAGGTGCTCGTCGGCCAGAGCACGAGGAACGCGACCTCGTCCGCGATCTCCTATGAGTCCCGCGGTGCGATCGTCCCGCGGGGACGGGAGCAGTCCGTCGAGGTCTGGACCGCTCTCGCAGTGCTGCGCCCGCCCGGCCACCGACCGCGTCGGTGGGGTTCGCCGTTCATCGGTCGTGAGCACGAGATGGACGTGCTCACGAACGCGCTCGACGTGTCGGTGCGCAACGGGCGCGGTCAGGTGGTCCTCGTCCTCGGCGAAGCCGGCGTCGGCAAGACGCGGATCGCTTCCGAGCTCGCGGAGGTCGCGGCACTCGAGCACGGAGCCTCGCACTTCAGCGGTCGCTGCGTCCCCTACGGCGAGGCGAACCCGTGGTGGCCGGTGGCCGAGGTGCTGAGATCGGGGGGCGGTGTCGGCCGCGACGACCCGATCGAGCTCGCACGAGAGCGGACCGCGGCGGTGGTCGCCGCCGTCCACGATCCGACCGACGCGTCAGCGGTCGCTCCGATCGTCGACGGCCTCCTGCACCTCATGGGCTACGAGGGGCCCCTGCGGGGACTCGACGGGGGCCGATCGCGGACCGAGGCGACCCAGGCGTTGATCAGGTTCCTCGAGGCGTCGGTGCGCCACGGCCCGATCATGGTCCGCGTCTCCGATCTCCACTGGGCGGACCGCGCTGTGCTCGATCTGATCGACGACGTCGCCGATCACCTCGCCCGCCACCCCTTCGTGTTCGTCGCGACCGCTCGACCGTCGCTCCAGGAACGTTGGACGCCGCGCATCGGCCGCTTCAACAGCCTGGTGCTCAACCTCGATCCGCTCGACCGGGGTTCGTCGGCGCTGCTGCTCGATGCTCTCGTCGGCGTCGAGCTCGACGCGGTCACCCGTGCGACCCTGCTCGATCGTTCGGGCGGCAACCCGTTCTACATCGAGGAGCTCGTGACGCTCGTCGCCGAACGCCTCCTCGATGGCGATCGCGCCGGCGTCGTCCCGGCGGACACCCTGCCGGACATCCTGCCGGACACCCTGCCAGACACCCTCAGGGGGATCGTCGCCGCACGGATCGACGGGTTGGGCATCGAGGAGCAGCAGGTGCTCGAGGACGCTGCTGTGTGGGGAACGTCAGGTCCCATCGAGGCGTTGAACCTGATCGCAGCGGAGCTGCGTGACGTCGCCGATGTGTCGCGCTCGGTCCGGGCGTTGGTCGACACCGACGTCCTGGACCTCGACGGGACGGAGTGGTCGTTCCGCTCCAACCTGGTCCGTGAGGTCTCATACGCGCGGTTGACGAAGCGGGAGCGGCTCCTGCGACACCTCGGCATCGCCGAGTTCATGGAGCGGGCGATGGGCGACGGCCGATGCGACGACGCGACCGTCGAGACGAGCGCTCGTCACCTCGTCGTCGCGTCCCAGCTCGCAACGGAGCTCGGCATGTCCGCTGCGCGGCCCGACATCGCAGTGCGTGCGGTGCGCTGGACGGGCGAAGCAGCCCGTCGCGCCGAGATCGACGGGAGCTGGCGCCTGGCCGAGCGCCTGTACTCCGATGCGCTCGATCTGATCGACGAGGAGGATCTGACCCCTCGTTTCGACATTCTCATCGGCCGCTCGCGGGTTCGTGCCGAGTCGTGGGAGGAGCGCGGCGCGCTCGACGACGCGACAGCAGCGCTCGCGATCGCGGAGCGGATCGCAGATCCTCGATCGAGCGCTCGATCGCGCGCCCGGGCGCTGCTGCGTCGGGCGACGGCGCTGGCCCGGTCCGGTCACATCGAGCAGGCCGATACCGAGCTGAAGGAGGCGATCGGGATCTTCGACGACGTCGGCGACCTCCAGGGCCGGGCCGATGCGCTGCGTGAACGGGGCCTCGCCTCGCTGCTCCGCTCCGACACACGGCGAGCGGAAGCGCCGATCGCCGAGGCGCTCGACGCGTTCCGGGCACTCGGTGACCGACGTGGGGAGGCGTGGTCGCTGCAGAACCTCGCCTGGATCGCCCTCGTCGACGGCCGCCTCGACCATGCAGATGCGTTCGTCGCCGACTCCGAGGTGGCGTTCCGTGCGCTCGGAGACCCGGGCGGACTCGCCTGGGCACAGGGACTGGCCGCGTTCGCACGTCTCGAGCGGGGCGATCTCGGCGCCGCGGCAGACATCGCTGGCCGGATACTCCGGGAGTGCGAGCGTCGGGGCGACCGCTTCGGGGAGGCCATGATGCTGACGGTCCTCGCGCACGTGGAGCTGTGGCGCGGGCACACGACCGCAGCGGCGGCGTCGGCCGAGCAGGCTGTGTCGGCGTTCCGCAGCTCGCCCGATCTGGCCGGCACCGTGGGCCTCGAGCAGGCGCTCTCGGTCGCGGGACGGGCCGAGATCATGGCCGGCAACCCCGACCGGGGCCTGGCCCTGCTGGACGAAGCGATCACCTCGGCGCTGAGCACCGCCGACGGCGGCAGCTTCGCGTCAGGGGTCTCACTCGTGACGGCGGTGCAGGTCGGACGTCCCGATCCGCTGCTCGACCTGCCGGTCGAGCGATGGCTCGGCGCCGCTGGGGCGGCACGGGCTCCGCTGCACGAGGCGACCTACGCGCTCGGGCTCGCGCAGGTCGGCCGAGTCGAGGAGGCGCTCGCGTTCGCCCGCAACGCGCTGCACGGTGCACCGGAGCACGGTTACGTGCTGTCGGTGCTGGCGCTCGTGTCGTCCTCGGCGGGTCTCGTCGACGAAGCGGTCGCAGCCGCGGAGCAACTCGACCAGAGTCCGACGGCCACCTATCTCGACCGTGTCTGGGCGGACATCGCCGTAGCGGTGTCGGATCCGGGGGACCGGGGTCGGCGCTACCTGGAGCAGGCGGAGGTGGATCTCGGCGTCGCCGAGGACGTTGTGGCGGCGGAACTCCTCGACCTCACCAGAAAGATAAGGCGTGACCGTGCCGCCGGTCGCCTCGACCCACGTGCCGTCGACACGCTGTCGAGTGACGCGGGGCTGTCCGACTCGCTGTGGGGCGCCATGCTCGTCGCCGCAGCGGATCGTGCAGCGGTGTGAACTGTGACAAGCGAAACGGTTGACGGAGTGAGCGCCTGCTTGCTATAGTAAGCACGTCAGCAAGCACCACCACGCTGTACACCACACATCACATCACACGGTCATCCTCTCGAACCCCCCGAGGCGGGCCGGACTCTCCGAGGAGGAACCCCCAATGGACACGCTGCTCGATCCCATCACCGACGTCCAGGACCGCGTGGTCGACGGTCTCAAGAGCACCAAGCAGCCGGTCGTCGACGCCGTCGAGTCCGTCACGAAGCTCGTGCTCGACCGCGTTCCGCAGCTGCCTGCCGTGCCGTTCGCCGGAGTCTTCCCGACGCCCCTCGAGGTGATCGACAACCAGACCAAGTTCGCGACCAAGGTCGTCAACACCACGAAGTCGATCGCCGTCGCCGCTGCCAAGGCCGCTGCTCCGGTGACCGACCAGCTGCTCGACCGCACCGGCTCGCCGGTGAGCGGTGTCAAGGCGGCCTGAATCCGCTGAGACACCTGAAGATCTCCGCCGGGCATCCCCCCTGCCGGGCGTGAGCTGCTGCACTCGTTCCCCCGACGATGTGCGGCCCCGAACGGGAGGACCTCCGGGTCCTCCCGTTCCGCGTTCAGACGTCGAGCGCCTCCCGGTCGACCAGGTCCGAGTGCTCGAGCAGGTACTGGCGACGCTTGGCGACGTCGTTGCCGAACAACGTGTCGAACAGCTCGGCTGCTTCCGCCGCGGCGCGGGCGTCGTCCATCGTGAGACGGCGCAGGATCCGGGTGCCGGGATCGAGACAGGTCACGGCGAGCTCCTCGACGTCCATCTCGCCGAGTCCCTTGAACCTCACCCATTGCAGGTTCTCCGCCTTGCGGTTCCCACGGGTCAGCTCGTCGGTGAGCGCCAGCTTCTCCTCCTCGGAGAACGCATGGACGGTCCGGTCGCCGACCTTGACCGTGTACAGGGGCGGCTGGGCGGCGAAGACCCTGCCGTCGGTGAGGAGCGGTCGCATGTAGGCGTGGATCAGCGTCAAGAGCAGGCAGCGGATGTGGCTGCCGTCGACGTCCGCGTCGCACAGGATGATGATCCGACCGTAGCGGGCGTCCTCGAGCTTGAAGTCCTTGCCCGAACCGGCGCCGATCGCGGTGAACAACGCCTGGGCCTCGGCGTTCTCGACGACCTGCTTCATCGTCGACTTGCCGGCGTTGACGACCTTGCCGCGCAACGGGAGCACCGCCATGTACTCGGCGTTGCGTCCCGCTTTGGCAGGTCCGGCGGCGGAGTCCCCCTCCACGATGAGCAGCTCGGCGTCCGGGCCGTGGACCCGGCAGTCGGCCAGCTTGTCGGGCATCCCCGCAGATGACAGCGCCGATGCCTTGCGCCGGGCCTCGAGGTTGGCCCGCGCCTGGACGCGGTTGATGACCGCCTGGGTGAGCTTCTCGCGCAGCGCGTTGACGTGGGTCCTCTTGCCGCCCCCGTCGACCCAGTTGCCGAAGTTGTCCCGGACGACCTCGTAGACGATCGACCCGATGGCGGGTGTGCCCAGCTCCTGCTTGGTCTGCCCCTTGAACTGCGGCTCGGGGAACGTCACCTTGACCGCGGCGACGAGCCCTTCCTGCACGTCGCCCTTCTCGGCGCGGTCCTTGCCGGACTTCGCGAGCTTGGCGAGCTTCTTGGATCCTGCGAGCAACGCGTCGTTCGCCACCTTCGTCAACGCCCGGTCGAAGCCCGACACGTGGGTGCCGCCGTCGGTGGTGGGGATCGTGTTCACGAAGCTGGTCAGCACCGTGTCGTAGCCCTTCACCCAGCGGAGTGCGACATCGACGGTGCAGGTGCGTTCGACGAGGCGCATCCTGCCGTCGACGGGGACCTTCTCCTCGAAGGTGCCGGTACCGTGCAGCGTGACGATCTCGGTGACCGGCTCACCGATGCTCAGGGACTCGACGAGGTCGGCGAGACCACCCCGGGCGAAGAACTCCTCCGGCTCGCGGCCGGGGCCGCGCTTGTCGAGCAGACGGACCTTGAGTCCCGGTACGAGGAAGCACACCTGGGCGCAGTGGTCACGGACGAGCTCGGCGTCGATCGTGAGGCCCGGGTCGAAGATCTCGAGGTCGGGCCAGAACCGGACCCGGGTGCCGGTGCGCTTCGGTGGGATCTTCCGCACGGTCTCCAACGCGGACCCGGCCTTGAAGTGACCGTTTGCATCCACCCTGCCGGGGACGCGGTGCACGAACGTCAGGCGATGGGTCGCGCCGTCGCGGTCCACCTCCGCGACCAGCTTCGATGCGAGCGCGTTGACGACCGATGCGCCGACGCCGTGCAGGCCGCCGGACGCCGAGTAGGCGCCGCCGCCGAACTTGCCGCCGGCGTGCAGCTCGGTGAACACGATCTCGAGCGCGGTGCGCTTGCCGGCTCCGCCGTTCTCCTTGTGCCTGCCGATCGGGATGCCGCGGCCGTTGTCGGCGACCTCGACCGATCCGTCGCGGTGCAGGGTGACCTCGATCAGGTTGGCGTGGCCGGCGGCGGCCTCATCGACGGCGTTGTCGATCAGCTCCCAGACCAGGTGGTGCAGACCCTCCGGGCCGGTGCCGCCGATGTACATGCCGGGTCGCTTGCGTACGGCGTCGAGGCCCTCGAGGAGTTGGATGCTCTTCTCGTCATAGGTGTCGGATCGGTTCGAGGCGGACGGTGTCGTGGCAGCCATGGCAGCTCCGAGTCTCCCACGGACCTCTGACGCGCTCGCGCCACCGCACCCCACCTGAAAACGGGGGTCGCAACCGACACATGTTGTCGGTTGCGACCCCCGTCTTGTTGAGGAGCGGTCCTACCAGCGGCCGGTGCCGACCCCGAGCCAGCGACGCTTCGTCGATCTCGACGCCAGGTCCCTCCCCGTGGCGTGCAGGGTGAGCGCCTCCGGCGTCGGGTCCGGCCTCGACGGAGCGTCCTCGGCGCCGACGACGACGAGCACCCCGACGTCGGGACCGATGTAGGCCCATTCGAGGCGCTTCTCGGTGCGGAACTTGGTGATCCGCAGCCCCCCGGTGTTCCGTCCCTTCGTCGGGATCTCGGAAGCGTCGGTCACCTTGGAGGTCTGGGCGTCGCTCACGGTCAGCACCACGTCACCGGGTCCGGCGATCCCGGCGCCGATCACCGTCGCGCCGTCGCCGAGCTTCATGCCGCCGACGCCGCCGGCGCCGGCGCCCTGGACCGGGATCGCCGATGCCTCGGTCCGCAGCGCCTGCGCGTTGGAGGCGACCGCGACGACGTCGGTGCCGTCAGGGGCGAGCGTCGCGGCGACGATCGAGTCGCCCGGCTTGAGCTTGATCGCCGGTCGCGCGGCACCCAACGCCATGAGGTCCGGGACGGCGACCCGCTTCATGACGCCATGTGAGGTGACGAGCAGCAGCGGCGGGGCCGCTTCCTCGGCGTGCGCGGCGTCGGCGACGAGGGTGAGGACCGTCTCGCCCTTGTCGAGCGGGACCAGCTCGCCGATCGCGACGCCCCGTGAGCGGCCCGTGACCTCGGGGACGGCGTCGACGGACACGGGGAACACCCGCCCCCGCGAGGTCACCGCCGCGAGCCGTGAGTGCGTGGTCGTCGCGACCCGCTGGGAGATCACGTCGTGGCGACCGGGTGTCGCCGGCTTCGACCCCTCGACCGGTTCACGGCCGAGGAGCCCGCTCGTGGAGACCGCCACGACGCACGGTTCCTCGACGCGGTTTGCGGCCTCCTCTGCCTCGGCCTCTTCGAGGGTGACGTCGTCGAGGTGATCCGTCGTGACGATCCGGCTGCGGCGTTCCCAGCCGTAGTTGGCGACCAGCTCCTCGAGCTCGCTCAACACGATCGTCCGCTGGCGGCGGTCCGAGGCGAGGATCTTCTCGAAGTCGTCGATGCGGCCGCGCAGCTCGCCGGCCTCGGCCTCGAGCTCGAGCTTGGCGAGCGCGGTGAGCCGGCGGAGCTGCATGTCGAGGATGTGCACCGCCTGCACCTCGGTGAGCGACAGCTCCTCCATGAGCCGGTCCCGTGCCTCCGCCGCGTCCTGCGAGCTTCGGATGATCGACACGACGAGGTCGATCGCGTCGAGCGCGATGAGCAGGCCCTCCACCAGGTGCAGTCGGCGACGTGCCTTCTCGAGGCGGAACTCGGTGCGGCGGCGTACGACGTCGAGTCGGTGCTCGACGTAGTGCTGGCACAGCTCCAACAGGCCGACGGTCCGGGGGGTGCCGTCGACCAGCACGACGTTGTTGATGCCGAAGGTGTCCTCCATCGGCGTGAGTCGGTACAACTCCGTGAGCACCGCCCGGGCGTTGGCACCGGGGCGGAGCTCGATCTCGATGCGAAGGCCGGTGTGGCGGTCCGAGGTGTTCTTGACGTCGGTGACGAGTGGGAGCTTGCCGGTGCGCATGAGCTCCTGGATGCGTCCGACCACGCGCTCCGGTCCGACCTGGTACGGCAGCTCGGTGACGACGATGCCCTGACGCGCCCTGGTGAGGTCGACGATCTCAGCACGAGACCGGACCCGGACGCTCCCGCGCCCGGTCTCATACGCCTCGGCCAGGCCGTCGTCGATGACGATCCCGCCGGACGGGAAGTCCGGACCGGGCAGCACCTCCATCAGCTGAGCGGTGGTCGGCTTCGGGCGACGCTGGGTCATCACCAGCTTGATGGCCTCGTAGACCTCGGCCAGGTTGTGCGGCGCCATGTTCGTCGCCATCCCGACCGCGATGCCGGAGGTGCCGTTGACCAGCAGGTTCGGCAGCCGGGCGGGCAGGTACAGCGGTTCGACCCGTTCGCCGTCGAAGGTGGGCCGGAACCCGACGGTGTCCTCGTCGATCTCGGCGAGCATCTCCATGGCCGCTTCGGTGAGGCGGCACTCGGTGTAGCGGTACGCGGCGGGCGGATCGTCGAGCGAGCCGAAGTTGCCGTGCGGGTCGACGAGGGTGACGTTGCGGCCGAAGGACTGGCCCATGCGGACCAGCGCGTCGTAGATCGCGCCGTCGCCGTGGGGGTGGTACTTGCCCATCGTCT
>CAYSCB010000018.1:0-18502 GCA_964429335.1 uncultured Aquihabitans sp. | reverse complement strand
CTGATGAGCGCGGGACCCCACCGGGACCAACCCACCCCACCCGGACCAACCGACATCCACTCGATCACCCGCGCCCTGGCGCGGGCACACCCGCGTCCGCACCCATGAGTCCTCGAACCCCGAACGACTCTACGTAGTGTGACGCCTCGTCGAGGGGTTCGACGAAACCGACGGAGGCAAGATGGGTTCGATCGTGGTGCTGGGTGGAGCCGGTGGTGTCGGACGAGTGGCGGTCGAGGCGCTCACCCACATCGACTCGGTCGATGACGTGGTCGTCGCCGACCTGAACCTCGAGGACGCCAGAGCGCTCGTCGGGACGCTCACAAGCGCGAAGCTGCACGCCGCAGCCGTCGACGTGACCGATCCCGCATCGCTGCGCGAGCTGATCGCCGATGCGGACGTCGTGTTGAACTGCGTCGGGCCCTTCTACCGGTTCGGGCCGCCGACGCTGCGAGCCGCGATCGACGCGCAGGTCGGCTACGTCGACATCTGCGACGACCTCGACGCCACCCAGGCCCTCCTGGCGATGGACGGCGCAGCCCACGACGCGGGGATCATCGCGCTGATCGGCATGGGGAACTCACCGGGACTCGCGAACATCTTCGTGAAGCTCTGCGCCGACACCCTCCTCGACGAGGTCACGTCCGCCGACATCTGCCACATCCACGGCGGCGAACCGTTCGAAGGTGCCGCAGTGCTGAAGCACCGGATCCACGCCATGGTCGACGACGTCCCGCTCTTCGTCGAGGGGCGGCAGATCGCTGTCCGCCAGCTCGACGAGAGCGGCGCAGCCCATGTCCGGGAGATCGACTTCGCCGGCGTTGGCACGTTCCCCGCCTACCCCTACCCGCACCCCGAGACGATCACGTTGCCGGCCACCTTCCCGACGCTGCGGCGAGCCACCAACCTCGGCGTCGTCTACCCGCTGTCGTACTTCCGGATGACCCAGGACCTGGTGCGAGCCGGAATGGCCGGTGAGGATCCGATCGCAGTCGGCGAGCACACCGTGGTACCGATCGACGTGATGGTCGCGCTGCTCCAGCACCACCGACCGCGGCTGATGGCCGAGGACGGTGTGACCGGACCGGGAGGCTGCCTGCGCGTCGAGGTGGGTGGCACCAAGGGCGGCGAGGAGCACCGGTACGTCTTCTCGTTGACATCTGAAGGTGCCGGGGCCGGCCAGGGCACCGGCATCCCCGCTGCGCTCGGGGCGGCGCTGCACCAACTGGGCAGGTTGGGTGACCGTCCGGGGGTGCACCCGCCCGAGGCCGTCGTCCCGGTCGACGAGCTCCTCACCCTCGCCGGCACCGTCGTCGGCCGGATGAGCATCGGCTCCGGTGACGGCATCCCCCTGACGATCGAGCACACCGGACCCGACGGAACCACCGAGGTGATCCCGGTGACGTGAGGCGCCCGGGTCGGACACCGTCGATCAGACGGAGGGACGGCGTGGTCCTGCACCGCTGCACAACCCCCGTTCCGAGGACCGTGAGGTCATCGGCTCTGCAGGTCTTGGACCGGGACGGGAAATACGCTCCGGTCGGTGAACGGAGCAAGCGGTGCAGTCGGCAGCGCCGTGCTGCAGGGTCTGACCACTGCAGCAGCCCGTGCACGCCTCGCTGCCGATGGACCGAACGTCCTACCGACCCCACCCATGCCACCCGCCTGGCACCGGCTCCTCCGACAGTTCATCCAGTTCTTCGCCGTGATGCTCTGGATCGCTGCCGGTCTGGCGCTCATCGCCGGTCTCCCCCAGCTGAGCGTCGCGATCGTCATCGTGGTCGTGCTCAACGGCGTGTTCGCGTTCGCACAGGAACATCGGGCCGAACGCGCCGCAGAGCGTCTGGCGGACCTCCTTCCCCGACGTGCCACCGTGCTCCGCGACGGCACGAGGACCGAGTTGGACGCTGCGGACCTCGTCGTGGACGACGTGGTGCTCCTCGACTCAGGCGACCGGGTCAGCGCCGACATGGTCGTCCATCAGGCCCAGATGCTGGCCGTGGACACGTCGACCATGACGGGCGAGAGCATCCCGGTCGATCTCGACCGTGGGGCCGCGCTGCACGCCGGCACGTTCGTCGTGTCGGGACAGGCGTGCGCCATCGTGACCGCCACGGGTTCCCGCACGAAGTTGGGATCGCTCGCCGCACTCACCAGAGCCGGGCAGCGGCCGACGAGCCCGCTGCAGGTCGAGCTCCACCGTGTCGTACGACTCATCTCGACCTTGGCCGTGTGCGTCGGCACCGGGTTCTTCGCCCTCTCCCTGGTGATCGGTACGCCGGCGACCCAGGGGATGGTGTTCGCGATCGGCGTGACGGTCGCTCTCGTACCCGAGGCGATGTTGCCGACCGTGACGCTGTCCCTCGCCATCGGCGCCGAGCACCTCGCACGCCGCGACGCCCTGGTCCGTCGACTCGAGTCCGTGGAGACGCTGGGGTCGGTGACGTTCATCTGCACGGACAAGACCGGGACGATCACGACCAACCAGATGACGGTCGTGGAGCTGTGGACCCCGTCGGGTGGCGCGACGATCGACGGACCCGGCTACGCACCTCGAGCCACGGTGGAACTGCGAATCGATCCGGACCTCGCCGAACGCCTGGCGCTGGCCGCCGCGCGATGTTCCACCGCGGACATCGCGCAGGTGGACGACGAGTGGGTCCCGCGAGGAGACACCATGGAGGCAGCGCTCGTCACGTTGGCGCGACGTCTCGGGATCGACGTCGACGCCGACCGCAGCGATCACCCGCCCGTTCGAACCTTCCCGTTCGATCCGCGACGCAGGCGGATGTCGGTCGTGGTGGACGGCGAGCTGCTGGTCAAGGGTGCACCGGACTCGATCGCACCGCGTTGCGTTCGCGGCGCCGAAGCCGTCGACGACGCCCTCGCCGATCTGACGAGCCGAGGGCTGCGGGTGCTTGCGATCGCCCGCAGGTCCGTCGACGGCCCGCTCCCCGATCAGCCCGACGACGCCGAGGTCGATCTGGACCTGCTCGGGCTGGTGGGGCTGGAGGACCCTCCCCGGCCCGGGGTCTCCGATGCGCTCGCATCGTGTCGACGGGCGGGCATCAGCGTCGGAATGGTCACCGGGGACCACCCCGCCACTGCCCGGGCCATCGCCACCGAGATCGGCCTGATCGGACCCGACGGCCCGGTCGTCGCGGGCGTGGACCTTCCGTCCGACGACAGCGAGCTCGCGGATCTCGTGGACCGCGACGGCGTGGTGCTCAGCCGGATCGAGCCTGCGGACAAGTTGCGGATCGCCAAGGCGCTGCAGTCACGGGGACACGTGGTCGCGATGACCGGCGACGGCGTGAACGACGGACCCGCGTTGCAGGAGGCGGACATCGGCATCGCGATGGGCAGGACGGGTACCGACGTCGCCCGGGAGGCATCGGATCTGGTGCTGCTGCGGGAGGACTTCGGGGTGATCGTCGCAGCGGTCGAACAGGGGCGGGCCACCTTCGCCAACATCCGCAGGTTCCTCACCTACCACCTGACCGACAACGTCGCCGAGCTGTTCCCCTTCGTCGCGTGGGCGTTGTCCGGCGGCAGCTTCCCACTGATGATCGGCGTGCTGCAGGTGCTCGCTCTCGACATCGCCACCGACACGCTCCCGGCCGTGGCGCTGGGAGCCGAGCCACCCGCACCGCACACACTCGACCGACCGCCTCAGCGCGGCCACCTCCTCGACCGCACGGTCGCCCGGCGGGCGTTCGGCGTGCTGGGACCCACGGAAGTCGTGCTGTCGGTGGTGGCGTTCATCGGCACCTACGTCGCAGCCGGCTGGCGACCGGGCGACGCCTTCGACCTGGGCACGCAGGTGCAGCTGACGGCCTCGGGTGCGGCATGGGCCACGATCGTGGTCGCGCAGCTGAGCAACGCGTTCGCGTGCCGCAGCACCGTCCAACCGGCCTGGCGACTCGGATGGACCCGGAACCGCCTGTTGCTCGGCGCGATCGCGATCGAGCTGGTGATCACCGGCTCGCTACTGTTCGTCCCAGTGTTGGCCCGCACGCTCCATCAGGCGCCGCCCGGTGCCGTCGGTTGGATCGTCGCTGTCGCCGGGTCGATCGTGATCATCCTGGTGGACGCGGTCGACAAGCACCTCCGCCGACGCAGGTCGGCTACGACGCCGCCGCGTTCCAGGCGAAGGTGACGGCGAGCGGAGGGTGGTCGCTGAGGTCGCTGCCGTCGGGGTACCGGAACCGTTCGACCGGCATCTCGTGGTCCACAGCCCGCAGGTCGACCCCACCCCCGCTGCGGTACGCGATCTTGTCGATCGAGCCGGTCTCGGGGCAGTCCAACTCGGTGCAGGAGTCGGTCAGGCCGGTCGCAGCGAGGAACCGATCCCAGATGGCGATGTCGGCGCCCTGCCCACCGTCGGGCGCGACGAGGTCGGTGTGGAGGTTGGTGTCACCGCCGAGGATCACGGCACGTCCCGCGCTGTGGGAGCGGATGAAGTCCGCGAGCTGCACGAAGTCCGCCTCCTGCAGCTCCTGGTCACGCGGCGTCCCTCCGGCCTCGGCGTGGAGGTCGTAGACGTCCACCTCGTAGCCGTCAGCGAGTGTCATGCGGACAACGCCGAAGCCCTTCATCGCGAGGCAGTCCGCCGCGCCGCCGTCGGGCAGCAGGCCGCCGAAGCAGTCCGGCCAGGGAACCCGCTGCTCATCGATGAACGGGAACCTCGAGAGCCAGCCGAGTCCGTCGCCCACGAGCAGCCACGACCTCGTGGTCGGATCGAGGCCGACGGCGAGGGGTCCGGGATGTTGACCGGAGCGGTACGGATGGGTCGCCTCGGCACGTAGACGGCTGTGGTAGTTCACGAAGTCCAGGAGACCCAGCAGCGGTTGGGACCAGTCGAAGTCCTCCTGGGTGAGCACGACGTCGTAGTCGTCGAGCAGCGGGCTGATCAGCTGCATGCTCTGCGCCGGATGCGCCTCGGAGATGCCCTCCGGAAGCCCCGCGACGTTGTAGGTCAGCACGGAGAAGGTCCCCGGCGGCCCGGGCAGGGGCACCAGGGTCGTCGGCGGCGCGCCCGGTCCACTTCCCGGCGGGTTCGTGCATCCCGCCATCGCCAACGCGGCCACGACGACGAACCCCGACGCGATCGAGACGATGCGTCGCCGCGCCGCCCGTCGGTCCTTCCCAGCAGGATGCAACATGAACCGGAGGTTAGAGCCTGCCGTCGGGAGCTGAACAGGCCTCAGCCGACCACGCCTGTCGCACACACGCTACACTCGTCGCATGACCTCGGTTGCATCCCGCGAGCTCCGCAACCAGACCCGTTCCCTGCTCGACCGCGTCGCCACCGGCGAAGCCATCACCATCACCGTCGACGGACGCGCTGTCGCCGTCCTGGGTCCGCTTCCCCGACGGACCCGCTGGATGACGCGCTCGTCGTTCCTCGATCTGGTCATGGCCAACCGGGCGGATCCGGCGCTCCGCGACGAGTTGGACGAGCTCGCCCCGGACACCACCGACGACATCGCTCCGTGACCACCCGCGGCATCGCCGACACCTCGATCTTCATCGCAGATGAGACCGGTCGACCGCTCGATGCCGATGGCCTCCCCGATGAGCTCGCTGTCACCGTCATCACGATCGGCGAGCTCCGCGCGGGAGTGCTGGCCGCCGGCGACGTCGCCACCCGGGACCGACGTCTGCGCACGCTCACCGCCGCCATGGAACTCGATCCCATCCCGATCGACGCCAGGGTCGCCGAGCACTGGGCTGCGCTCCGGGTGCTCCTCCGCGACCGCGGCCTCCGCATGGGTGTCAACGATTCCTGGATCGCAGCGACCGCCCTGGCGCACGAGGTTCCCGTCGTCACACAGGACGAAGGCTTCCTGGCGATCGACGAGCTCAGCGTCCTTCGGGTCTGACCCGCATCAGCGCCCGGGGCTCCGCATCGCGACCAGGATGCGGGTGCGACGCCCGCTCGACGCGATGATCCGCCATCCGTCGGTGGTGTATGCATCGCGATCCGGTTCGCCGATCACAGCCAGATTGACTCCTCGATCGGCGTCACGGGTCACGCGGTGAGCGCCGATCGTCCTCGGTTCGGCGTCCAGCTGACGCACATCGAACCCCCTCATCTCGAGCTGCAGCATCAGTCCCGGTGTGAGGCGGTCCCAGTTGCCGGGATTCCCCGGAGCCCGCAGGACGAGCATGTCGCCGACGTCGAAGTGCCCACCGACTTGGTCGGCCAGCTGGATCAGCGCCGGATCAGAGTCCACCACATCGGCGCCGACGACCTGACGTACGCACACGATCAAGGAGAGGCCGCATGCCGTTGCGGCCGCAGCAGCCGATGCGGACCTGCGGAGCATCGGGGTCACCGTTGCGAAGGTGCTGAGGTGTCGGGCCAGGGAAGCAAAGCCGACGCCGAGAGCGATCGCTGCGACCGGCCGGTCGATGACCGCGAGGTGGTTGTGGTAGTCGCCTCGGATCATGGAAGCGGACACGACCGTCGCGACCATGGCCGCTGCGACGACCACCGATGCCCGCACGAACGGTCGGTCCCGCCGCACCACCGCGAGGATGAAGCCGGCAACGGGCACGATCAGCCACACCGGCACGGCGAACGAGCCGTCCGCCATCGGGCGTCCAGGTCCGTCGACGGTGAGCCAACTCGGCAAGATCGCGAAGGAACGCGTCAAGGTGCTGAGCGCGTGGACGACTCCCACTGGGGCCCCGTCGCCACCCATCTGGAGCAAGGTGGCGTTCGGCCTTGACGAGGTGAACCGGTCGAGCAGCGGCCCGATCCACAGGAGGAGCCCGATCGACGCGGCGGTCATGAAGGATCGACGCGACATGGCGTGTCCGCCGGTGCGTCGACCTGTGTGCTCCGCGACACAGACTCCCGTCAGCGACACCAGAGCGACGAACGGAACGGTGGCGACGTGGGCCTGGACCAGGATCGATGCCGCCGCCACGAGCACGACCGGTGCCCATGGCCGCCGTTCGCCCGTCGCCCACGCTGCGACGACGAGCGTGCCGGCACCAACCATCGAGACGTACGGGTTCCAGGGGCTGTGACCCATCTGCGCCGTCACCGCAGCCAGCACCGCCAACAGCGCGATCAGCACCGTCCACCCCGCGATACGGGCGATCTGACGTGCCATCCACCACGCGGCGAGCACCGCGACGAGGTGGAGCACGAGCGTGCCCACCATCATGGCGTTCGATGTGCCGAGAACGTGCAGGAAGCCGCCCAACCACCACAGCTGCAGCGGGCCCGGGTGGGACCATCCGAACCTCGAGTACACGCCGACCAGCGGCAGGTGGTCAGGCACGTCGCGCGCCAGCATCTCCATCATCGCGATGTCGCCGACCGGCACCCACGTCATGCGCATGACGGCAGCAGCGGCGACAGCGAACGCCATGACAGTCCACGCGACGGAGATCCTCTCCGCACGGAACAGCGGACCGCCACGGTCCGACCACGACCGGGAGCCGGACGTCGACGTCCGGTCGATCCGAGCATCGAGCTCCACTGACTGCACCCAGCCTGTATATCGGTGATGTCAGCGAATCCGGCCCTCGACAGCCGGCCGCTGTCCGCTACCGGGCGACCGGGACACGGCGACGGGTGGCCGGGCAACGACGCGGTGCAGCATCATCACCGCAGCAGAGCGAACCGAGAGGCCGCATGACTTCAGACCCATCACCGGTCGACGCCGCATCACCCCCGACCGCGGACGACCTCGCCGAGACCGACTTCCTCGACCACCGCCATCCCGACGTGCGGCGCTTCGCAGACGATGTCACCAGCGACGCCGAGCCCACCGACGCTGCACGGGCATCGGCGATCTTCGCCGGGGTCCGGGACCGCATCTGGTACGACCCGTACGACATCTCCATCGATCGCGAGGACTACCGCGCATCCGCGGTCCTGCACGGACGCCAACGTTGGTGCGTCCCGAAGGCCGTCCTGCTGACCGCTGCCGCGAGGGCGCTCGGGATCCCGGCCCGACTCGGCTTCGCCGATGTGCGGAACCACCTCCAGTCGCCGCGACTCGCCGAACGCATGGGAACCGACGTCTTCCACTGGCACGGCTTCTCCGTTCTGTGGATCGACGAGCGCTGGGTGAAGGCATCACCGGCGTTCAACGCAGAGCTCTGCGCCCGCTTCGACACCGCACCGCTCGACTTCGACGGAGTGCACGACGCGCTGCTCCACGAGTTCACCGGGGATGGGAGGCGGCACATGGAGTACCTCATCGAACGAGGCGTGTTCACCGACCTGCCGTTCGACCACATCCTCGCGGACCTCGCACGTCACTATCCGGGTGACCCCGGCGCGGACGATGTCGATCCTGTCGATGGCGGAGACCCGGTGTTCCAAGCACCTGCCAGTTGACACGTCGGTAGCGTTGCACCCGTGTCAGGGACCGATCACATCGCCCGTCCCTCCGGATCACCGCGCGGTCTGGTCCTCGTCCTGCATCCTTGGTGGGGCCTGACCCCACCGATCCGGGCAGCGTGTGACGAGCTCGCCGACCATGGCTACATCGCCGTCGCACCGGACCTGTACGACGGCGATGTGGCCTCGACCCCCGAGGCTGCCGCCGAGCTGCGGTCGCGGAAGCGACGGGTGCCGATCTGGCGCCAGATCGGCGCGACAGCGGAACGGGTGAGGCTCGGGACCGGCCTCGATCGCATCGGGCAGATCGGCTTCTCCATGGGCGGCCACTGGGCCCTGTGGCTCGCCAAGCAGTCACGGCCCGAGATCCCGCAGATCGCGGCGACCACGGTCTTCTACGCCACACGCGCCGGGGACTTCTCGGCGAGCCGCTCGGCATTCCAGTTCCACCTCGCCGAACACGATCCCTTCGTGAGCGACGCCGGGATCGCCCGACAGGAACGTCAGCTCCTCGCCGCAGGTCGCGAGGTCGAGATCCACCGCTACCTCGGCACCGGTCATTGGTTCTTCGAGTCGGATCGGCCGGAGGTGTTCGACGCACCGGCCGCGGCGTTGGCGTGGGCACGCACCGTCACCTTCCTCGACCGACACCTCCTCGCCGATCCGTGACCGGCACATGGGGAACGGGTTCAGGCCGACCCGGTCAGACGCGGCCGATGCGGACCCGCCAGACCTCGGGTCCTTCCTCCAGGTAGTCCCATGAGAACTCGCCGGTGTGCTCGGCCTCGAACTGGTAGTAGAGCGGCTTGGGGTCGTGATCGTTGACGAGCACGAACCCGTCACCGGACCCGAGCTTCCCGTAGGTCTCGAAGATCAGCTCGTGACGACGGCGTGGGATCTCGCTGCGGATGTCGAGGGTCTGATCGCTGGACATGTGGATCTCCTTCTCAGGTTGGTCGCGTCCGGTCCGTCCACCTGTGTCGTGTTCATCGTTGGACTCCTGCTCGGCTGCGGATCGAGACTCCCTCGTGTCCGTCACGGCGGGCGCTCGACCTGTTCCGACTCCCGTCGGACGATATTTCTATCCTATGATAGAACAAACCAGGCAACCGCCCGGTCGGAGGCTGGATGGACACGACAGCTGGCAACGACGTCGAGAGCGATCAGGACCATGATCCCGGCGAGGTCCTCCTCGACGTCCGTCCCCTGATCGAGCGCGGAGAGGAGCCGTTCGGCACCATCATGCAGACCGTTGCGACCCTCGACGGCCGCTCGCTGCTGCTCGTGGCACCGTTCGAGCCCACCCCGTTGCAGGGCGTGCTGTCCGCACAGGGGTTCACCTACAGCTCCGAACGCGTGAACGAGACCGAGTGGCGCGTCCGCTTCGAACCCGGGGATCAGCCCGGCGACACCGCTCCCGCTCCCACCGCGGCACCGACGGACCCCACGAACCGCACCGCTGCCCCGGCTCCACCGGCAGAATCGCCGTTCACGATCAAGCGGCGTCCCCCGACCGCTGCACCCGCCACGACCGCTACCCCGGCAGCACCCGGTCCGGGATCGCCATCACCACCGGTGTTGCCGCCGACGGCGATGGCGATGAACCCGACGCTCAACGTCCCACCAGCGTGGCTGCCGCTCGGGTTCATGGCGGCCGCCGGAGTTGGGCTCGTCGGCTTCGGCATCGCGGTCATGGTGACAGCTCCCACAGCGGTGCTCTCGCCCCGTGCCGACCACGTCATCACAGCGGTACACCTCGGGGTGCTCGCCTTCCTCAGCACGGCGGTGCTCGGCGCGCTGCACCAGTTCGGGCCCGTGGTCGGGGCCAAGCCGCTGCGGTCCGTTCCCGCCGGTGCGCTCACGTGGCTCCTGTTCGTCCCCGGTGTGTGGCTCATCCCGATCGGGTTCGCCACCGGACACACCGGGGTGCTGCAGACCGGTGGGGTGCTCGCGACCACTGCGGTCTGCATCGCCGCGTGGAACCTGTCACGTCCCCTGTCGGCGACCGGAAAGGGCGCTCCGATCATCGGATTGCGCCTCGCTGTCGTGTACCTCGTCGTGACCGTCGCGTTCGGGATCGTCTACGCGTTCGACCGCAGCTCCTTCTGGTTCGCGCTCCTCCCCAACCGGGTGCTCGCCCACGCCCATCTCGGGCTGCTCGGATGGCTCGGACTCTCCTACGTCGCGGTCGCCGAGAAGCTCTGGCCGATGTTCCTCCTCGCGCACCGACCACACGTCCGCGACGGCGAACGGGCGGTGTGGCTCGTCGGTGCAGGGGCGCCGACCGTGGCGATCGGGTTGCTGTTCGACTCGAAGCCGTTGACCATCGCCGGTGCTGTGCTGGTGCTGGTCGGTCTCGGCTTCCACCTCGCCTCCCTGGCCTCGGTCATCCGGCGCCGTCGACGTGGTCTCGAGCTCCTGCACGGCTTCGTGCTCGCCTCCGCCGCGTGTCTGGTGACAGCGATGGCGCTCGGCGTCATCGCCGGGGTCGCCCCCATGGACGCCGGGACCAGGCAACGCCTCGTCGCTGCGGAGGTGTTTAGCGCGATCCTGTGGCTCGCACTCGCGGTCATCGGCCACTCGCACAAGATCGTCCCGTTCATCTCCTGGAACCGGCTGCGTGACCGGGGCATCACCACCGGACGCGACGGCCGACCGCTTCTGTTCAGCCACCTCGTCGACGCGACCGTCGCGAAGCTGACGTTCGGGTTGGCGATCCTGGGCGCGGCGACGGGCGTGGTCGGTGCGCTCACCGGGACGGCGATCGTCGTGCGCGTCGCTGGTGTCGCGCTCGCGATCACCGGGCTCACCGCGACAGCGAACCTCGTCTCGGGTCCGCTGTTGATGATCCGTTGGCACGAGCGACGTGCGAGCACGCTGTGACGCGCGGCAGCCTTGTCATGGGTGATCGACGCTCGTCGCTCGCCGTCCTCCCCGAGGAGCTCACGCCATGCAACTGACCGACGATCCGATCGAGGCGATCTACAACGCGCTGCGGCAGGTCTACGACCCGGAGCTCGGCCTCGACATCATCAGCATGGGGTTGATCTACCGCCTGGAGATGGAAGGTGACCGGGTGAAGATCGACATGACGCTCACCACGCCCGGCTGTCCCGTCTCGGAGACGCTGCCGGAGATGGCGAGACGTGCTGCGGCCGAGGCGCTGGGTCCCGGCGGCGAGGACCGCGTCGACTTCCAGATCGTCTGGGACCCGCCGTGGTGTCCGGACCTCATCGATCCGGCGAGCTTGGAAGCCCTCGGCCTGTGATCGGGACGACTCACACCGACACCACCGGCGGGAGGACCCGATGAAGCCCGTCGTGCTCGTCACCGACACTGCCCGGAGCAGGATCCTCGAGCTGCTCGCAGAAGAGGAGGGCGGTGATCCGCTCGGGTTGCGGATCGAGGTGACCGGGGTCAACGGCCCCGAGTACCGCTACGACCTCTCCTTCGACTCGCTCGACGCCGTCGAGCCGGGCGACTCCGTCGTCGACTGGCTCGGTCTGAGCGTCATCGTGCCGGCCGCATCGATCGAGAAGCTCCAGGGGGCTCAGCTCGACCTCCCCTCCGACGGCGCCACCGGAATGGTGCTGCGCAACCCGAACCGACCCGATCCACTCGCCGGGCTCGACATCGAGCTCACCGGCGACGTGACCGAGCGCATCACCATCCTGCTCGAGAAGGCGATCAACCCCAGCCTCGCCCAGCATGGCGGGTTCGCCGAGCTGCGAGCGTGGGAGGAACCTCGGGCGTACATCTTCATGGGAGGCGGCTGCCAGGGGTGCGCCGTGTCGTCCATCACGCTGCGCTCCGGCATCGAACGCACGCTCAAGGACAAGATCCCCGAGATCGCCGAGGTCGTCGACGTCACCGATCACGCCGCCGGCACGAACCCCTACTACGAACCCGCCAGCAAGTAGCCGGCAGCGGGCCACGCCACTGCCGCGACCGCGGTCAGGGTCGTTGCAGCGGGCGCAGTTGCAGCTCGGTCGGTTCCGCGCAACAGAACCACGCCTCGGTCAGCCGTGGCCGGGCCTGAGCGGCCTCCGCCGTCGCCGGGTCCACGGCAGCGCTGATCGGACTCACCCCGGCGGCGGAGCGCACGACGTCGCGCACCTCGGCGAACGTCTCCGCGATCGGTCGGCCGGCTGCTGCTGACAGCTCGACGAGCTCGGCAAGCCGTTGCTGGAGCACCTCGGTCCGTGGATCCTCCGCGGTCCATTCGTAGCCGAGCTGCTCGGGCACGTAGCGCCCGAGGTGCGCCGCCATCGCAGGCTCGTCGACGAGCAGCGAGTCCTGCGGAACCAGCAAGCGGATGCTGTAGTGCACGGGGTCGACGTTGCCGATCAGGTCGTGGTCCGTCACGAAGTCGATCAGCTCGACCATGTCCTCCAACGTCGTCCACGGCGTGAACGGCAGCAGCGACGGACGCACCTCGATCCCGTGCTGTCGCAACAGGCCGACGACCTCCTCCATGTCGGCTCGGGTGTGGCCCTTGTCGAGGATGCGCAGGACGTCGTCGTTGACCGTCTCGAACGCGGAGACGACGAACAGGCAGCCGGCGGCTGCGAGCTCCGGCCACAGGGCCCGATGACGCAGGATCAGCTCCACCTTGGTGGTGCAGTCGAAGGTGAGCTGCGGATGACGTTCGTGCATCGCCTCCACCAAGCGACGAGAGTGCTGCACACCGTTGAGGAAGTCCGGGTCGCCGAAGGTGATGTGCGTGGCCCCGGCTCGTACGAGCTGATCGATGTCGGCCAGGACGGTCTCGGCCCCGACGATGCGGATCCGTCCCCCGTACACCGTCGGGACCGGGCAGTGGCGGCAGTTGAACCCGCAGCCGTGGCTCGCCTCCACGTAGCCGACGAGGCGTTCCTCACCGTCGGCAGCGACCCGGGCGTAGCGCTCGAGCGGCGGGAGCAGGTGCCGGGCGGGAACCTCGAACCGGTTCCGCTGCAGGTGCACGATCTGCTCCCCGCTCCCGTTCGCCACGCCGGCGCCGAGGCCATCGACCCATTCCGACAGCGCGGGTTCGTACTCGCCCGAGATCACGCGATCCGCGAGGGTTCCGACCACGGTGTCATGGCTGGTCCCGGCGTAGAGGCCGTAGAGGCAGATCGGCAGATCGGGGCGCGTCGAGCGGATGGTCGCAGCGACCTCGAGCGCGAGGCGCATCGCGGTGTGCATGGGCACCGAGATCCCGACGGCGTCGACATCACCGAGACAGGCCGGATGCCATGGCTGCACCGACAGGTCCAGGCACGTCACGTCATGGCCGCCACGCATCAGAGCGGCGGCCGGGGATGCGACGTGCAGAGGCTGATGCCCCAGCTCGTAGGTGGAGACGAGCAGGACCTTCACGTCGTCGACCCTCCCCGTTTCGGATCGTCATCGATGTCGATCGCGAGCAACGAGTGCGCCGTGCGCAGCGACCGCTCCACCCGCTCCGGTGACTCACCCCTCGCGAACACGAACCCGAGGTAGCGGCCGCCTTCGGGAAGAGCGTCGATGCGTCGACCGGTGGTCGCTGTGATCTCGAGTCCGGCGACGCCGTCCACGGCGAGAGCGTCGTCGACACCACCGACGCCGACCAGCACCCCGGAGCGTGGGATCGGCAGCATCATCACGCCCGCCGCGTCGCCGTCACGCACGAGGTCGCTGGTGTCCAACCCGAGCGCGTGCCGGAGGACCAGCTCCTCGAGGGAGACACCGGCACCGAAGCGCAGCACGCGCGAGCACAGCCCACCGATCGTCCGCGCGGCGATCTCCAGCACACGGACACCGCCGTCGACTCCTGCATGGGGGCCACCGACTCGGAGCTCGGCGTGGACCGGACCCTCACGCAGCCCCAACGCACGGCAGCCGGCGGTCGTGACGGCGATCACCGCGTCACGCTCAGCACTCGAGAGCCGCGACGGCGTCAGGTAGATCGTCTCCTCGAAGTAGGGACCGGCGAGGGGATCCGGCTTGTCGAACACGGCGAGCACGCGCAGCTCGCCGTCGCGCAGCACCCCTTCGAGCGCGACCTCCGCCCCGCCGACGAACTCCTCGACCAGGAGGGGCTCGTCAGCCCGACGATCATGGCGAACGAGGATGTCACGGACCCGTTCTGCGACGACGACCGCCCCCTCCGGTGTGTCCGCACGGATCACACCGGTGCTGGCCGACAGCGAGGTCGGCTTGATCACGCACGGGAGGCCGACCTGCACGGCGAGCGTGGCGACATCCGAGCCCGGTGTCACGACCCTGAACGCGGGTTGGGGCACCGACCAGGCGTCGAGCACGCTGCGCATCTCGATCTTGTCGCGGGTCGCTGCCACTGCATCCGGCGGGTTGTGCGCCAGTCCGAGGAGCTCACCCGCGTGAGCCGCGGTCAGGACACCCTGGTCGTCGACCCCGATCACGGCGTCGAGCGGTGTCCGATCCGCGAACGCGGCGATCCTCGAGGCGGACTCCTCCGGTCGGTCGAAGTCGACGTCGACAAGGCGGTCCTCCATCTCGGTCGCGAGCGGCGGAGCGTGCTCGGTCGCGACGACGACGTCGATCCCGAGCCTCGCGGCAGCCTCCATGAAGGCGCCGGCGCGGTAGGTCGCGGTCGGCAGGAGCAACACGATGCGGCGATGGGGCGAGGTCCCGTTCCCGTCCGGTTTCGTCATGACCACGGCACGCCCGACTTCTGGTCCACCGAACCCGACAGCCAGGTTCCGCAGACCAAGCTACGGCGGTCACCCGTTCGCCTCCGGGTCATGTCCCGCGCGCTGGACCCACCGATCGGCCGGCGGAGCGCCCGGTGTGGATGCAGTCGGCGAGCGACAACCCACTGACGTATGAACGTGACACCACCCCGGCCGCGCAGCGGCCGGCGGCGAAGAGGCCGTCGATGGCGGATCCATCCGCCCTCAGGACGGCCTGGGTCATCGGGTCGGTGACGAGACCGCCCAGCGTGATGCACGGCGCGGGGAACACGCGTCCGTCCACATGGCATCGCACCGCGTAGAACGGGGGCGTCGTGACAGCACGGAGGTACTCGGACCGCTTGCCCAGCGGATCGGGTTCCCCGCCCGTCGCGATCTCGTTGTAGCGCTCGATCGTCTCCTCGAGACGCAACGGGTCGATCCCGCACCGCCCTGCCAGCTCCCGCAACGTCGACCCGGACTTCCGGTTGACGTAGAGGTTGAGAGGTCCGAACACCTTCGGGAACATCACGTGGCTCGCACGCCCACTCAGCAGCTCACCGAGACCGCGGCTGTGGATCGGGGGCAGGTCGCGCACCTGGCGGCGCACCTCGTCCCGGATCCGCGAGTCGATCACCAGCCAGCCACGTCCGCCACGACGTGTCATCTCCGCTGACAGCGTCGCCGCGTACAGGCTCTCGTCGCAGATCCGATCACCGTCCTGATCGACCAGCACGCCGGAGCAGAACGCGGTCGGCGGCGCGATGAACCGCGAGGCTCCGCAACGGTCCATGTCCTGCACCGCCGCACCCACATCCATCGCCATGGTGATGCCCGATCCGTCGCAGCCGGGCGTCCCCAACGGCACGGCGTCCCGATACGGGGCCGCGAACCGGGCGACCATGTCCCGATCGAAGACGAACCCTCCCGTAGCGAGGACGACGCCGTGCCGCACCCGGATCCGGATCGGCGACGCTGCGGCTGCGTCCCGCCGATCGAGCGCTCGGAACATCGCCCGTGGTGCACCCTGGAACGCTGCGACAGCGATGTTGCGGAGCTGGTAGGCGGCCTTGTCGAGCAGCGTCTCGGGCTCGCCGCCTCCGACGAGCATCGCGTCGACCCCTACGATCCGCCCGTCTTCGACGACGAGACCCTCGGCCCGGATCCGGTCACGGACGTCGACACCAGCGGTCCTCGCCGAACGATGGAGCGCGTCGACGAGGTTCGCTCCGGTCAGCCCCGCACCCGCGACGCGGTGGCCGCGCGGGACCGCCGGCGTCACCGGATCGTGGTGTCGCTCGTTGCCGGAGAAGTACAACCCGACGTCGTTGCCGGTCGGCACGACCGCCTTCCCGGACTCGAACCCGTTCGGGAACCTCACTCCGTGGTCCAACAGCCACCGATGGTGATCGAGGCTGCGCTCGCAGAAGTCACGGAGCCTCGGGTCGTCGACTGGGAGGTCCTGCTCCAGCGCGAGGTACTGCGCCATCGACGCGGAGTCGTCGTCGAATCCGGCCGCTTCCTGCTGCGGCGTGCCTCCACCCAGGTAGACGATCCCGCCAGATCGAGCAGACGCCCCACCGCGACCCCAACGGTCGAGTGCGATCACCGACGCGCCGCTCTCGGCCGCCTCGATCGCCGCAGCGGCTCCCGCCGCACCGAATCCGACCACGACGACGTCCACCACCACCTCCTCCCGCGGCGTGGATGGTCCCCGTTGCGCGGAGGATCCGGTTCGTCGGGTTGGCTCCACCGTGTTGGTGGCGTTTGTGTTGGTGCCGTTGGACGACATCGCCACGACTGCTCCTCCTCGTCGACGATCGGTCGGTTCACCCCGTGCAGTGCGCCCAGGTCGCTCGACCGAGGTCCATCAACTCGTCGAGCGAACGTGCGGCACCGTCAGGACGGCCAGCGGCCTCGTGCCACCGGTCCAGGTGCTCCCGGCTGCAGAACAGGTCCGCAGCAGAGCAGAACGTGCCGAGCAGGTCGGTCCCATCGGGCACCAATGCGGGGACCCATCCCCACAGCCCGGTCGACGCGGTGCGTCCTGCGGTGAACCGGACCTCGATCCGCTCACCGCAGTGCCCGCACGACGTCACAGCGACCGCGTCCGCGCCGATCGCTGCGGGGATGCCGACGGAGTCGAACGCACACCACGTGTGCGACTGGTGACCGTCGACGGTCAGCCGATGGCGGGTCGGCAGGACCGTCAGTCCAGCGATGCCATCGACCCGGCCGTCGTCGGTCACGGTGACGGAACCCCGTTCACGCAGCTTCGCGAACGCCTCGTCGGCTCGATGGTTGTCGAGTCCGGCCCGTGATCCCAGCTCTGTCGGCGCGAGCACCTCACCCCGGAGCATGGCAGCGAACCCGGCCCGCTGCAGAGCGAGCTCGTCGGGATCACCCGCGAGGGGAAGGTCCATCGACGATTCCACCGTTCAGGCAGCGAACCCCGCACGCTGGAGGCGTCGGGTCACGATGCGGCCACCCGCCCACTGCAACGCCGGAAGCCGCAACGGCTGGTTCAGGCGAAGGGTGATCGACGCCGGCAGGCGCCGGGCCGGCGGGTAGGTGATCCTCGACGCCAACCGGAGCGAGGCGAAGAAGGCGTCGAAGCGCCGTCGGTCATGCCTCGACCACGTCAGGCCGTACTGCTCACGGACCGACGGCGGCAACAGCCCGGCGGTCACGATCGTCTGCGGGATCGACACGACACCGGCGATGCCGAACGGCAACGGTGGAGCGAGCACCGCTGTCGCGACGGCACGTGCGCTGTCGCCGACGTGCAGTTCGTCGTGGACCACAGCGGCGAAGTACTCCTGGAGCGCGGTCCAGTCGGTCGGACAGTCCTCGATGGGCACCCCGACACCGACCGCCAGGGCCTTGGACTCCTGGTAGTACTGCTCGACCTCCCCGTCGGTGAGCGGACCCACGCATCGCTGGTACAGGTCCACGGCGGTGTCGAGCAGCGTCGCCCACACCCACAGCAACAGCGCCGGGTCGAGCGCCCGGTACTCGGTTCCGTCGTCGGCGACGCCCACGACGCCCTCGTGGAACTTCTTGAGGAGATCCTGGTGGCGGCGGCTCTCCTCCGGTGTCCCGAAGGTCATCTTCCCGACGATGTGGAGGGTGCCGAACAACCTGCCCCACGGATCCCGCCGGTAGCTGGAGTGCTGTTCGACGCCGGCGGCGATGGATGGATGCGCCACCTGGAGCAGCAGCGCACGGGCACCGCCGAAGATCACGGTCGGCTCGGAGTTCACCCGCCACGCCATCGACTCGCGCCCCAGGGGCAGCTCGATGGGAGCGGACGGAACGGTTCGGGTTCTGGTCGCCATCGACACAGTTCACCCACGGAAAGCGGCGAGGTCAATGGTTCCGGCGGATCGAAGGCCACCGACATCGACGTCGGGCACGGCGAGACCACACGGCCCGAGCGATCCGCCCTCGCGATCCTGTC
>CAYSCB010000017.1:0-18514 GCA_964429335.1 uncultured Aquihabitans sp. | reverse complement strand
CGGTCCGGGCGAGGATCGCCAGGTCGGTGGTCAGCGACCAGTTGTCGACGTAGTACAGGTCGAGACGGGCGTAGGTCTCGAGCGAGGCGGTGTAGCGGCCGCTGACCTGCCACATGCCGGTGATGCCCGGTTGCACCCGGAGTCGTTCACGCAGGCGCTCATCCCACTGGCTCGCCTCGGCCGGGAGCGCGGGGCGTGGCCCGACGAGGCTCATGTCGCCGAGGATCACGTTGAACAGCTGGGGAAGTTCGTCGATGGACGATGCCCGCAGGAGGCGTCCGATCGGCGTCACCCGTGGATCGTCGGTCATCTTGAACATCGGGACGGGCGCTTCGTTGTGGCCCCACAGGTCCGCCAGTCGCTCCTCGGCGTCAGGCACCATCGTCCGCAGCTTGTACATCGTGAACGGTCGACCGTCCTTGCCGATGCGTTCCTGACGGAACAGCACGCCCTTGCCGGAGGTGACGCGGACCAACGTCGCAGCGATCACCAGGATCGGCAGCGAGAGCAGGATCGCCACCGAAGCCACGACGATGTCGAACACCCGCTTGGCCACACGTCGCCAGCTGAACTGGGCGACCGGTTCGACGCAGAGGATCGGATAGCGTCCGAGCGGTCGGACCGAGATGCGGTTCGACGAGATGTCGCGCATCGCGGACGTGAGCTCGGCGAACAACCCCTCCCGGGTGAGATCCCGGATGAGATCGTTGGCGTGCTCCTGGTCGATCCCGGTGGTGGCGATGATGACACCCGTCGCTCCATTGGCGCGCACGACGTCGAGCACCTCGTCCGGACGCCCGAGGTACGGGCCGAGCTCGGCACCGTCACGGAGGTCGATGACCGGACAGGTCGCCGTCTCTGCTGCGAAACCGACGACCTCGTAGCCGAGCTCCGGGTGCTCGGCGAGCTGTGCGGCGATCTCGGCGGCCTCGGCGTTGTTGCCGACGACGACGACGCGGCGGGTCATCATCCCCTTGGAACGGCTCCGGTGGATGAGTCGACGGACGACCTCGCGTTCGAGGACGAGGAGGACGGTGACGCACACCGCGACGGCGATCAGCCATCCTCGTGAGAGCGGCGCGCCGAACAGGACCGAGATGCCCGCGAGCATGAGCATGCCGGCGAGGGTCGAGTTGACGATCCGGCGGATCTCCTCGAGACGCAGGGCGACGCGTCGGGACTGGTAGAGGCCCTGGTGGGCGTACAGGACCGGCCACACCAGCAGCGAGAGCAGTCCGGTACGCAGCAGGCTCGGGGGGACGGCGTCGAGAGCCTTCGCTGCGACGATGATCCAGGTGGCGAGCGCCAGACCGCACGCGGTCGTGATCAGGTCGGCGACGACGAGCGCGACCTTCAGGTGACGAGTGAACGGGGAGCGACGAGACCGGGGACGCGCGCCGCGGAGATCCCCTCCGACGGGGAGCGTCAGTGACGGCGGTTCCAGCGTGATGTCGTTTCGGGCGAGCACGCCCGTTGCGTTGGTGGCCGGCGGTCGCGGTGCCTGCTGCACCGTCGCCGCATGGCTCCATTCCGGCTGCATGATCCCTCCAGCCGCCGGTTCCACGTCGATCCAGGTGCGGCGGACCTTCCCACCGCCGTTCGGACCACCTCGATCGACTCCCCAGCGTCGCGAATCTTCGCTGACCGGTTGTACCACACGCGCGCAGGCGCGACCACCACCCCCGAGCCGCCCGATGACCGGTCAGGTGGCACTACTGTTGGACGGTGCGCGACTACCTGATCGTCATGGCGGTCTCGGTGGCCGCCACGGCGGCATCGGTGCCGTGGTTGCGTGCCCTGTCGCGTCGGGTCGGAGCCATGGCGCAGCCGACAGATCGCAGCGTGCACGCCGAAGCGACGCCGTTGCTCGGGGGGGCGGCGATGTTCATCGGCTTGCTCGCTGGACTCGGTGCCGCGGCGCTCCTGCCGACGCTGCGGCCTGTGTTCGAGACGCCGTCCAACGTCGTCGGGGTGGCGGTGGCCGCAGCGGTGATGTTCGGGACGGGGCTCGTCGACGACATCCGGGACGTGTCACCTCCGGCCAAGCTCGCCGGGATGGTCCTGTCAGGATCGGTCCTCACCCTGGTCGGACTCACGATCATCTACTTCCGAGTGCCGTTCCTCGGATTCACGGTGCTTCCGCCGGACCTGTCGGCTCTGGTGTCGGTGCTGTGGGTCGTCGGGATGGCGAACGCGGTCAACCTCATCGACGGCCTCGACGGGCTCGCCGCCGGCATTGTCGCGATCGCCTCGTTCGCGTTCTTCCTCTACGGGTGGCGGCTGCTCGACGCGGGAGTGCTCGACCCGTCCAACATCGGACCGCTGATCGCGGTGGTGACCGCCGCGACATGCATCGGCTTCCTCCCCTACAACGTCAACCCCGCGAGCATCTTCATGGGTGACAGCGGTGCACTACTCCTCGGGCTGCTCCTGGCGGCGTCCACGATCGCCGTCGGCGGCCAGTCCGACGACCCGTTCTCCGGACAGGCGTGGTTCTTCTTCGCCCCGCTCGTGATCCCGCTGTTCATCCTCGGGGTTCCGTTGCTCGACACAGCGTTCGCGATCGTCCGACGCGCCACCCGACGTTCTGGTGTGGCCACGGCGGACAAGGCGCATCTGCACCACCGTCTCATGGACCTCGGCCACGGTCATCGACGGGCAGTCGCGATCCTGTGGGCATGGACGGCGGTGCTGAGCGCGTTCGTGCTGGTCCCGGTGTTCACCGACCGCGGCAACTGGGTCGTGCCGCTGGGGCTCCTGGCGTTGGGACTCGCCCTGTTCACCGTGTTCGCTCCGCGGTTCGGCGCCGTCCGCACACGTTGAGATCCCTGTACCGAGAACGTCTCGGGTCGATTATCGACGTGAGACGTGCCGAGTTCGGGGTGGGATCAGGTGAGGGCGACCGTGTCGGTGTCGACACCTGAGCGGATGACCGATCCGGGACGGGCGTCGGTCACCTCGCCGTCGTGGACGACCTCGACGCCGGCGACGAACACGCTGCGCACGCCGACCGACCCTGCATACAGCCGGGCGGTCCCGCCCGGCAGGTCGTCGACCATCGACAGCATCTCCGAGTCGATGACCTCGGGGTCGAACAGGACGAGATCGGCGTGGGCGCCCTCCCGGATCACGCCACGGTCGCGCAACCCGAACAGCTCGGCCGGCACGGTCGTCATCATCCGCACCGCGTCCTCGACGGAGGTGAGCTTGCGGCCCCGGATGCAGTCGGCGATGAAGCGGGTGGGGTAGTTGGCACCCTGCATGCGGTCGAGGTGCGCGCCGGCGTCGGAGCCGCCGAGCATGACCGACGGGTGCTGCCAAGCCAGACGGCGCAGCTCCCAGGACTCGGGATCGGCGTCGGTCGCTCCCGGCCACAGCACCGTCCGCAGGTCATCGGCGATCACGATGTCCAGCAGGGTGTCGAACGGCGCCGTCCCCCGTTCCTCCGCGATGTCGCCGACCCGACGACCCCTGAGCTCGGCGTTCGCCTCGGAGAACGTGTCGCCGATGACGTAGGTCGCCCACCCCGTGAGACGCCCGAACACACCGACCTCGGGCGACGCCGCCCGTTCCTCCATGAAGCGGCGGGTTGCCGGATCAGACAGCCTCTCGATGCGCTCGGGGACCGGCAGGCCGAGGATCTCGCCCCAGTCCGGCATCATGTTCAGCGCGCAGTACGTGAGGAAGCTCATGTTCATGCCGACGATCACCGGCATCGTGAGCGCCACGACCCTGGCCCCGGCGGCCGCCGCGGCATCCATCGCAGCGAGCTGGTTGCGGTAGCGCTCCGGTGCGTGGGAGTCGACGGTCAGCACGTTCCAGTTGAGGGGTCGGTCGCCCGCCTTCGAGAACCGGATCATGAACTGGACCTCGTCCTCGTCGAAGCCGTCGAGGCAGCCGTCGGAGGCGAACTCCAGCGTCGTCCCCGGATGCTCGGAGACCACGCCGGCGAGCGCGAGCAACTCCGGTTCCTCGGCCCAACGCGACGCCACCGGCTCACCGTCCCCATCGGAGTGGGTGCGGGCCCTGGTCGTGGAGAAGCCCAGGCCGCCGGCACGGATGCACTCCGCGAGCAGGTCCTTCATCTCCTGCATCTGCTCGTCGGTCGGCTGGTGTCCGACGGCGTCGGAGCCCATCACCCGACGGCGCAGCGCGCAGTGCCCGACGAGGAAGCCTGCGTTGATGGCCAGGTTGCCCTCGATCCGGTCGAGGTACTCGGCGAAGGTCGACCAGTTCCACTCGACCCCCTCCTCGAGCGCGGCGAGCGGCATGCCCTCGACCTTGGCCATCATGCGACGGGTGTAGTCGGCGTCGCCCGGGATGAGCGGCGCGAGGGTGAAGCCGCAGTTGCCGGCGATCACCGTCGTCACGCCGTGCACGCTCGACGGTGACGCGGTCGGATCCCACAGCAGCTGCGCGTCGTAGTGCGTGTGCGGGTCGATGAACCCGGGGCAGAGCACCAGACCGGTCGCGTCCACCTCGGTCGTGGCATCGAGCTCGGACGTGCCCGCTGCGCTGACGGCCGCGATACGACCGCCGTCCACCCAGACATCGCCCGGACGTCCCGGCTCGCCGGTGCCGTCGATGATCGTGGCGTTGCGGATGACGAGGTCCACTCGATGCTCCCCTGGATCGCTGCGGTGGCATCCGCCGAGCGCCACCGGAGTGGTTCGACGGAGATCCTGACGGTCTGTCAGATTCGGCGGCCATCGTTGCAGAGCGCCGGGCGCAGCGGCAACGATCCCGGTCGTTCTGGTAGAACCTATGGACTGAAGACCGGGATGGTGGGCGCCATCCAGCTCGGAGAGCTGCCGCGCGCGGCGGGTACGACCATTCTCGAGGGGGATGAATGAAGAGTCGCATGACGGTCGCAGCGATCCTCGTCACGACGCTCGCCCTCGTCACGGGCGCGTGCGGAGCGAGGGGGAGCTGGAAGCAGATCGAGGCGGGTTCCACGACGACCACCGTGAAGGGGGCCGCCACCTCCGCCGCCAAGTGGGGTGAGCTCCCGTCGCCCTGCGGCAAGGGCGAGTTCAAGATCAAGGACGGCGAGGCCGGTGCCGGTGCCGACAAGCTCTACATCGGCGTGCCCAACGACCGGGGCTCCGACATCCGACCGGGCCTCAACAAGGAGCTGTGGGACGCGTCGCAGGCGTTCGCCGCGTGGTGCAACGCCCAGGGTGGCATCGGTGGTCTGCCGATCGAGCTCGTCGACCTCGACGGCAAGCTGTTCCAGGTCGAGGCCGCGATGTCCAAGGCGTGCACCGGTGTGTTCGCGATGGTCGGCGGCGGCTTCGTGCAGGATGACCTCGAGTTCTCCGGCAAGGACGGGTCGGACTTCCACAAGTGCGGGCTGATCGACGTCCCGGCCATCGCCGTGTCGGTGAAGAAGGGCCTGTCGAACGGCCAGGTCCAGCCGATCCCGAACCCGCAGAACAAGAACCACACCCAGTGGATCATGGACTTCAAGAAGACGCACCCGAAGGAGTCCAAGAAGATGGTCGCTGTCGTCGGCCAGCTCCCGTCGATGGAGACGGTCCACCAGCAGTTCAACGCGTCGGTGAAGGCGGTCGGGGGCATCGAGCTGCTACCGCCGCTGCCGTACCCGCCCACCGGCATGTCGGACTGGACGCCGCTCGCGCAGAAGGTGATCGACAGCGGCGCCACATCCCTGTCCTGGGTCGGCGAGCCCTCGATGGCGTCCAACCTGATGGCGAAGCTCAAGGAGCAGGGCTGGAAGGGGGTCGCGCTCAACGAGGCCAACATCTACGACGACATCTACTTCTCGTCCGGACCGGCCGCCGTCGAGGGCTCCGTGATCCGTCTTGCCATCCATCCGTTCGAGGAAGCCGACAAGTGGCCGGCGATCAAGCAGTACGACGACAACCTCAAGAAGAACGTCCCGGACGGAAAGGTGGCATCCCTCGGTCTGCAGAGCACCTCGGCGTGGCTGCTGTTCGCGACAGCGGCGAAGGCGTGCGGCGACAAGAACAACGGCGTCATCGACCGCACGTGCGTGCTCGAGCAGGCCGTCGCGCAGAAGGACTGGACCGGCGGCGGGACCCACGTCCCGACGACGCCGGGACACGAGCTACCACCCGAGTGCGGGATGCTGATGGTGGTCAAGGACGGCAAGTTCAAGCGGCTCTACCCCAAGCTCGGGGGCGAGAACGACGACCAGAACGGGTTCCACTGCCCGCCGAACAGCATCGTCGACGTCCCCGGCGACTTCAGCGCCGCCGCGATCGACCCGAACCGATCGATCTGATGGTCCCCACCGCTGAACCCGGGCGGCGCTGAGGTGGACAAGTTCCTCACGTTCACGATCGCGGGCCTGTCCACCGCGGCGATCTACGCGATCGCGGCGTCGGGCCTGGTGGTGACCTACACGACGTCGGGCATCTTCAACTTCGCACACGGCGCGTTCGGGATGCTCGCCGCCTTCGCCTACTGGCAGGTCAACCAGGGGTGGGGTGTGCCGGTGGTGCCGTCGGTCATCCTGGTCGTGTTCGTGATGGGACCGCTGTTCGGAGCCGCCGTCGAGCGCGGGATCATGCGCGGCATCGAGGGCGCCTCGGAGGTGGTGAAGATCGTCGTGACGGTCAGCCTCATGGTTGCCCTACTCGGCATCGCGAACGTCATCTGGCCCCCGGACGTGGCCCGACCTGTCCCCCCCTTCTTCGCCGGCAAGACCGTCGACATCGCCGGCGTGGCGGTCCCGTACTCGCGGATCATGACCATGGCCATCGCGATCGCGGTGGCGATCGGTCTGCGGCTCGTGCTGCGCCGGACGCGGCTCGGCGTCGCGATGCGTGCGATCGTCGACGACCGCGACCTGCTGCGACTCAACGGTGGCCGGCCCGGCCGGACCGCGATGATGGCGTGGGCGCTCGGCGCCGGACTGGCCGCGGTCTCCGGCGTGCTGATCGCATCCGAGCAGACCCTGAGCGCGGTGACGTTGACGCTGCTGGTCATCAACGCCTACGCGGCTGCGGTCGTCGGTCGACTCCGGTCGCTCCCCGGAGCGTTCCTCGGCGCCGTCATCCTCGGACTCGCCGAGTCCTACGCCACCGGCTACATCAACGCGTCGACGTCGATCGGGCCGGTCAGCCTGCAGAACTTCCGCAGCGCGATCCCCGCGCTGATGCTCTTCGTCGTGATCCTCCTCCAGCCGGAGGCCCGGCTCAGGGCCCACAGCATCAACCGGCCCCGCTCGCCCGCTCGCCCGCCGTCGCAGTCCATGGCGATCTGGGGCGGCATCGCGCTGGTGGTCGTGACCGCGGCGGTCGGCTCGCTCCTCGCCGGCCCCGACCTGAACCTCGTGCAGAAGGGCTTCGGCTTCGGGCTGATCACGCTGTCACTCGTCCCGCTCACGGGCTACGCCGGTCAGATCTCGCTCGCCCAGATGACCTTCACCGGGATCGGAGCCCTGGCGATGGCGACCTGGGGTGCCTCGGGTTCACCGGTGGGCGTGGTCGTCGCCGTCGGTCTGTGCGCCGTCGTGGGCTCTGCGGTCGCGCTGCCGGCACTGCGGCTGTCGGGGATCTACCTGGCCCTGGCCACGGCGGCGTTCGCGTTGTTCTGCACGGCGATGGTGTTCAGCCAGTCGGAGATCATGCCGACCGGTTCGATCCAGGTGCCCGGCCTGTCGATCGGCGGGTTCGAGATCGACAACGACTACCGGCAACTGGTCCTGTTCGCCGTCGCGTTCGCGATCCTCGGCAACGTCCTCGTCCTGCTCCGCCGCAGTCCCTGGGGTCGTCGCGTCGCAGCGATGAAGGACTCACCGGTTGCATGCGCCACCCTCGGGTTGAACCTCACCTCCACCAAGGTCGGGGTGTTCGCCCTGTCGGCCTCGATCGCCGGACTCGGCGGGGCGCTGGCGGGTCGGACCTTCATCGCTGACGACTTCGGGCTGACGAACTCGCTGCCGATCACGATGCTCGCCGTGGTCGGAGGGATCGGCTCGATCGCCGGAGCGCTCGTCGGCGGGCTGCTGCTCGGCGCGATCCCGATCGCCTCGACGATGTTCGCTGCGAACGCCATCGGCATCTTCCGCTTCGTGTCGCTGCCGGTGACCGACGTCCTGACCGTGACCCCGGGGATGATGGGTGTGAGTCTGGGTCGCGAACCCGATGGTGCCGCGCCGCAGATGGCAGCGGGATACCGGGCGGTCGGGGAGTCGGTGCCGTCGCTCGTGGTCACGGCGCTGGGCGCCGCCGGGCTGTGGTTCCTGGCCCGGACAGGTGTCATCTCGAAGTGGTCGTTCTTCGCCGCGGCGGTGGTGTTCGTCGTCTGCGTCGTCCCGCTGTTGCCGATCATCTCCGCACCTGCGGAACCGGACGGTCCCGAGCCGCGACGGGTCGCTGCCGGCATCTGGCTGGCGATCGCGTTGCTCGTCGCGGCGTTCCTGCCGTGGGCGGACGTCATCTCGTCGAACGGATGGCGGGTGCTCGCCATCGGGGTGTTCACCTTCCTCTCGCTGAGGGTGGCGATCGGCGTGCTCGGCGTGACGCCCGAGCCGCTGCGACGTCCGTCGGTGCCGTCACCGGACGAGCTGGGCCTCGACCGTCCGCTCACCCGTGCCGATGCGCTCGACGCCGGGAGGATGATCGGCCTCGACGAGCAGGACATGCCGCTCGTCGCGGCGGAGGCGGTCCCGGAGATCTCGGGGAGCATCCGGTGAGTGGGCTGGAGGTCCGCGATCTGTCGGTCCGCTTCGGCGGTCACCTCGCCGTCGGTGGTGTGTCGTTGACCGTCGAACCCGGCCACGTGTCCGGTCTGATCGGTCCGAACGGGGCAGGGAAGACGACGACGTTCAACGCGGTCTGCGGGGTGATCACCCCGACCTCGGGTGCCGTGCTGCTCGACGGCCGGGACATCTCACGGATGAGCACCCATCGTCGTGCCCGTGCCGGCATCGGACGCACCTTCCAGCGTCTCGAGGTCTTCTCCTCGCTGACCGTGCGCGACAACGTCCGCGTCGGGCTCGAGATCCGTCGGATCTGGTCTCGTGGACGTGCTGTCGCTCCGGCGTTCATCGCTGGCGGCGCCGACCCGTCCCCGAACGAGGAGATCGACCTGATCCTCGAGCGTCTCCACCTGGGCCACGTCGCCGAGCTCCCGGTCGGGTCGCTCCCGACCGGACAGGCGCGACTCGTCGAGCTCGGACGGGCCCTCGCCGCACGGCCACGCGTCCTGCTGCTCGACGAGCCGGCGTCGGGGCTCGACGAACGCGAGACGGCGGACTTCGGTGACCTCCTCATCGCGCTCGCGCGGGCGGGCCTCGGGATCCTGCTCGTCGAGCACGACATCTCACTCGTCATGCGGATCTGCGAGGACCTGTCGGTCCTCGACTTCGGCCAGATCATCGCTCAGGGTGCACCCGAGGCGATCCGCAACAACGAGGCGGTGCTCGCTGCCTACCTGGGCTCGGCGACCGGTGACGCCGACCTCGTGGGTGCGGCCGCCGTCGCTGACGTGGCCACCCGTACCAACGGCGCGACCCACGGGATCGACGTCGGGCCAGCGGGACCGACCGGACCGGGCGGAATCACATGGTGAGCGTTGCGATCGACGGAACAGCCGAGCCGCTCCTCGAGCTGCGGGGTGTCCGTGCCGCCTATGGCACGATCGAGGTGCTGCACGGCATCGATCTGACGGTGGCTCCGGGACAGGTCGTTGCGCTGCTCGGGCCGAACGGAGCCGGCAAGACGACCACGCTCGCGGTCGCCTCCGGTCAGATGGTCCCGACGAGCGGTCAGCTGATGGTCGCCGGACGTGACGTGACGGGGGTCAGTCCGGAAGACCTCGCGAGGCGTGGGCTGACGACCATCCCCGAGGGCAAGGGCATCTTCCCGAACCTGACGGTCCGTGAGAACCTCGTGATGGCGACCTACGCCGGTGTGTCCCTGGGTCGGGTCGAGGAGGTTGCGTACTCGCAGTTCCCACGGCTCAAGGAACGCCGGACCCAGGTGGCGGGGACGTTGTCCGGTGGCGAGCAGCAGATGCTCGCGATGGCTCGCGGCCTGGCGGTCGAACCGGCGGTGCTGCTGCTCGACGAGCTGTCGATGGGCCTCGCTCCGCTCGTCGTCGAGGAGCTGTACGGGATCGTGTCGCAGATCGCCCGCACCGGTACGTCGATCCTCGTGGTCGAGCAGTTCGCCCGGACGGTGCTGGGCGTCGCGGACCTCGCCGCGATCATGGTGAACGGATCGATCCGACAGATCGGTCACCCCAACGAAGTGGAGCGGGAGCTGTCCGCCGCCTACCTGGGTGGATGAGGGCCATCGGACCGACGACACCGATGTCAGCCACAGGACCGACGTCAGCGACAGGACCGACGTCAGCGACAGAGACGAACGAGCCAGAACGAGACAGAACCAGAACGAGACAGAAGGAGTCAGAGAAGCGATGAGCGACATGGGTGCGGTCCCGCCGGCCGGGTCACCGCGGGTGCAGGAGTTCCGCAACGAGATCGACGGCCTCAAGCTCAAGGGAGGCTCTGCTGAAGGTGAGCAGCGGTTGCTCGCGCTGGGCGTGATCCTGATGGTGGTCGGCATCGGGTTCGCGATCTTCGGTGCGATCGAGGTCGGTCTGAACGGCGACTCGCCGGCCGACCAGTTCGCCTACATGGCGCAGGGCTCCTTCGTCGGTGTCGCGTTCGCGATCGTGGGCGGAGCGCTCTTCGTCCGCTACTCGCTCGCCCGCTATCTCCGGTTCTGGCTCATCCGTTCGACGTACGAGCAACAGGCGAACACCGACCGGATCGTCGACGCCATCGATCGGGCCGCCGGACCGATCGACGTCCCGGCACCTCAGTACGTCGTGCCGGCGGCGCCGCCCGCGCCGACGGTCCCGGTGGTGTCACCGACGGTCTCGCCGGCACCCCCGGCACCCCCGGTCCCACCGTCGCCGACGGTGCCGGGCGCCTATCCCTGATGGGTGGGCACGATGGACTTGCGGTCGCGAACCGGACCGACGTAGATTGCGAAAGGTTTCACAAGCGCCTGCCGGCGACCGCCGCCGCATCTCCGCAGCGACCTTGAACCCTCCCCGAACGATGCCCGACCACGCCGCCACGCCATCGACCGGCTCACGTACCGAGTTCACGCGGTCGCTGCACCGCAGTTCCGGGAGCTTCGAACTGGTGTTCGCTCCGGTGATCCTCGCGCTGGTCGGCCTCTGGCTCGACCGCACGCTCGGCACGCTCCCGACGTTCACCGTCGGACTGGCGGTGTTCGGCGCGATCGGTGCCGGCGTCGCGCAGTACTACGCCTACCAGCAGCGGATGGTCCGCCTGGCCGAGGAGGGCGAGCTGCCCGTCGCCCGACCGGACCGGCAGTACCACGCCCGCAACCGTTCCGACGGCGACCTCGGCGCGGCGCACGCTGTTGTCGACATGGCGGACGACGCCGCATCGACCGACACCGCTGCGACCCCGGGGAGCGGGTCGTGACCCAGCTCCGCCCCGACGCCGAGGTCGGCGCACTGGGTCCCCGCGTCGAGGGCCCGTCGCCTGCCATGTCCGTCGCGATCGACATCGTCAAGCGCAGCCTCTGGGTGCTGCCGGTCGCGATCATGGTCTCCGCCGCCGTCTGGGGCATGAACGGCGTGCTCTCCACCCTCTACGGCCTCGCGATCGTGGTGGTGAACTTCCTGCTCGCGGGCTGGATGCTCCAGGTCGGCGGTCGCATCGGCGCCGCTGCGATGGGCGCTGCGGCGTTCTTCGGCTTCCTGTTGCGCCTCGGCCTCATCATGGTGGCCATCCTCGCGGTGCGGAACCAGCCATGGGTCGAGCTCGTCCCGCTCGGCGTCACGATCGTCGTGACCCACCTGGGGCTGTTGTTCTGGGAGCTGCGACACATCTCCCACACGCTCGCGTTCCCCGGCCTGAAGCCGGCAGCCACCCCCAGCCCGTACCTGCCCACCGCCGGGGCCCTGTCGGAACCGGGATCCCCGTCCGCCTCGCCGACCGCGCCGTAGAAGGAGCCCGACCGAATGCTCGCGCTGCTCACCGCTCCGATGTCCCTCCTCGCCGCCGAAGGTGGCGGGGGAGGCCTCCAGTTCCCGCCGATCGATCACATCGTGATCTGGCCGGCGTGGTTCGGCGAGGGGACGTTCTACGAGTTCAACAAGATCACCGCCATCTCCGGCATCGCGATGCTGGTTCCCGTGATCCTGTTCCTGCTCGCCGGTCGCAACGCCAAGCTCGTGCCGACCGGCCTGCAGAACACGATGGAGGTCTCGCTCGACTTCGTGGAGGACCAGATCGTCGCACCGGCGATCGGGCCGGAGGGCAAGCGCTACCTCCCGATGCTCGTGTCGATGTTCTTCTTCATCTGGATCGGCAACCTGTTCGAGGTCATCCCTTCGGCGCACATGCCCGCGAACGCCCGGATGGCGAACCCGCTGATCCTCGCGATCGTCGCCTGGGCGATGTTCATCGGCGTCGGCGTGAAGCACAACGGTCTCGGCTACTTCAAGGCCGCGCTGTTCCCACCCGGCGTCCCCAAGGCGCTGTACATCCTCGTGACGCCGATCGAGCTGCTGTCGACGTTCATCATCCGGCCCTTCTCCCTGGCCGTCCGACTCTTCGCCAACATGCTCGCCGGCCACATCCTGCTCGTCACGTTCTCGGTGCTGTGCATCACGCTGTTCTCGGCGAGCATCATGGCGGCCGTCCTGCTGCTCAGCTTCCCGATGCTCGTGGCGTTCACCGGCTTCGAGTTCATGGTGGCGTTCCTGCAGGCGTTCATCTTCAGCCTGCTCACCGCCGTGTACATCGGTGGAGCACTGCACCCGGCCCACTGACGCCCGGGGCACCCGACCAGATCTCTGACCACCCAGTCTCTGACCAACCAGTCTCTGACCACAGCACAGGAGAACCCAACCCAATGAGCGCACTGCACCACGCCGCAGCGATCGTCGCCCAGGCGGGCGACACGACCGGTCTCAGCGCCGCAGACGCGAAGGGCGTCAGCGCCGCGTCGGGCGCCGGCATGGCCTACGGCCTCGCCGCGATCGGCCCGGGCATCGGCATCGGCTACCTCGTCGGCCAGGCCGTGCAGGCCATGGCTCGCCAGCCCGAGTCCGCCGGGCAGGTCCAGACCACGATGTTCCTCGGCATCGCCTTCACCGAGGCGCTCGCCCTCATCGGCTTCGTGGTCTTCATCCTCCTGAAGTTCGTCTGATCACACCGACGACCTGACCGGACCGACCGAGCGACCCCGCACGGGGTCGACCGAACCAGGAGTATCCGATGCTCGCTCAACTGAGTGTGCTGGCCGCAGAAGGCAGCAGCTCCATCAACCCCGTCGTCCCCGACAACAAAGGGGAGCTGTTCTGGGGTGCGGTGTTCTTCTTCATGCTCTGGATCCTCATGCGCTACGTGTGCCTTCCGCCGCTGATGCGGATCCGGGCACAGCGCGACGCGCAGGTCCAGTCCGACCTCGAGGCGGCCGAGACCGCGGCCACGCAGGCCGAGCAGGTCCGACGTGACTACGACGCCACCCTCGCCGAGGCCCGTGGCGAGGCGTCGCGCGTGCTCGAGGAGGCCCGTGCGGCCGCGGAGCAACGTCGTTCGCAGGAGGTGGCCGCGGTCGAGACCGAGCTCGCGGCCGAGCGCCAGACCGCGATGGCCGAGCTCGACGCTCAGCGCGCCGCGGCGCTCGGGGAGCTCACCGGTGACGTCGCCGAGTTGGCCGTCGCCGCCGCATCCAAGGTCGTGCAGGCGCCGCTCGACCCCGCTGCGCACCGCGGCACCGTCGACGACTACGTGAACCGCTCCGGCGGACAGCGCTGAGGCCGGGAGGAACCCGAGAGATGAACGCACTCACCGTCCTCGCATCCGAGGGCAGCAACGGCTGGTGGCTCCCTGCCGACATCAACGAGGTCATCTGGGGCACCCTCGCCTTCCTGATCGTCGCCTTCCTGCTGTGGAAGTTCGGCAAGGACTTCGTCGCCAAGGGCATGCGCGGCCGCACCGAGAAGATCGCCGATCGGCTCGGCGAGGCGTCCACCGCCCGTGAATCTGCCGAAGCGGAGCGCGATCGGATCAAGGCGGCGCTTGCGGACTCCGACGCCGAGGCGGGCCGCATCGTCGAGGAGGCTCGCCGCGCCGCGGACCAGCTCGGCGTCGACACCGCCGCGCGGACCGAGACCGACATCGCGGCGCTGCGCGAGCGTGCCGCCACCGATCTCGTCGCCACCCGCACCCAGGCGACGGCCGACCTCTCCGGCGAGCTGTCCCGCCTCGCACTCGGAGCGGCGGAGGAGGTCGTCGGCTCGGCGCTCGACGACGCCACCCAGCAGCGCCTGATCGACGCCTACATCAGCCAGGTCGGCTCGCAGAACTGACCCGGTCGCCCGAAGAACGACACAGCACTCCCGAACGACACAGCCCTCCCGAACGACACAGCCCTCCCGAACGACGGACACCAACATGAGCGACGCACAGATCTCCGCCTACGCCGATGCCGCCTACAGCATCGCCGCGGCCGAGGCCAGCACCGACGAGGTCACCGACGAGCTGTTCCGCCTCGGCCGGCTCCTGACCGGCAACGACGAGCTCCGCAGCACCCTGACCGACGTCCACCTCCCCGTCGAGCGCCGCGCCCAGATCGTCGAGGACCTGCTCGACGGTCGGGCTTCGACCACGACGGTGTCGTTCACGTCGATGCTCGTCTCCGCCGGTCGCATCCTCGACCTGCCGGCGATCGCTGACGAGATGGCGCGTCGCAGTGCTGCGGCGAGGGGCCAGTCCGTCGCGGAGGTGCGCTCCGCGGTCCCGCTCACCGAGGCGCAGCTCACCGAGCTCGCAGCAGCGCTCAAGGCCCGCACCGACATCGACGTCACGATCCGCAACGTCGTCGACCCGACCGTGATGGGTGGCATCGTCACCACCATCGGCGACTCGGTGATCGACGGCTCCGTACGTACCCGCCTGAACCAACTCCGAGAGGCCTTCTGAGATGGCTGAGCTCACGATCAACACCGCCGACATCACCGCGGCGATCAAGAAGAACCTGGAGGGCTTCGCCCCGGACGTCGAGCTGACCCAGGTCGGCCGCGTCATCGAGGTCGGCGACGGCATCGCCCGGGTGTCGGGCCTGCCCGACGCGGCGGTCAACGAGCTGCTCGAGTTCGAGTCGGGCCTGTTGGGCCTCGCCCTCAACCTCGACGAGGACTCGATCGGCGCCGTGGTGCTCGGCGAGGTCGACTCGATCGAAGAGGGCCAGACGGTCAAGGCGACCGGCAACATCCTCTCGGTACCCGTCGGCGACGGCGTGTTGGGTCGGGTCGTCAACACCCTCGGCGAACCCATCGACGGCAAGGGTCCGCTCGTCGGCGTCCAGCCCCGACGCATGGAGATCCAGGCACCCGGCATCATGGGTCGCCAGCCCGTGGGCGAGCCGATGCAGACCGGCATCAAGGCCATCGACTCGCTCATCCCGATCGGTCGGGGTCAGCGCGAGCTGATCATCGGCGACCGCAAGACCGGCAAGACCACGATCGCCATCGACACGATCCTCAACCAGCAGGGTCTGGGCGTGAAGTGCATCTACGTGGCGATCGGCCAGAAGGCCTCCACCGTCGCGCAGACCGTCGCCACCCTCGCCGAGCGCGGTGCCATGGAGTACACCGTGGTCGTCGTCGCCCCGGCGTCTGACCCCGCGCCGTTCAAGTACCTCGCCCCCTACGCCGGCTGCGCCATGGGCCAGCACTGGATGGAGAACGGCGAGCACGCGCTGGTGGTCTACGACGACCTGTCCAAGCAGGCCGAGGCGTACCGCCAGGTCTCGCTGCTGCTGCGTCGCCCGCCGGGCCGCGAGGCGTACCCCGGTGACGTGTTCTACCTGCACAGCCGCCTGCTCGAGCGGGCCGCCAAGCTCTCCGACGAGAACGGTGCCGGTTCGCTCACGGCGCTGCCGGTCATCGAGACCAAGGCCGGTGACGTCTCCGCCTACATCCCGACCAACGTGATCTCGATCACCGACGGCCAGATCTTCCTCCAGGACGACCTGTTCAAGTCCGGCGTCCGTCCTGCCGTCGACGTCGGCATCTCGGTGTCACGCGTGGGATCCGCAGCGCAGATCAAGGCGATGAAGACCGCCGTCGGCACGCTCAAGTCCGACCTGCAGCAGTTCCGCGAGCTCGAGGCCTTCGCGGCGTTCGGATCGGACCTCGACGCGGTGTCCAAGGCGCAGCTCGAGCGTGGCTACCGCCTCACCGAGCTGCTCAAGCAGGGCATCAACAGCCCGATGGCGGTCCAGGACCAGTGCGTGGTCATCTTCGCCGGGACCCGCGGCTACCTCGACGACGTCTCCGTCGAGGACGTCCGGGCGTTCGAGGACGGGCTCCTCGACTGGTTCCGCACCCGTCACGGCGTGATGCTCGACGCCATCCGTGACACCGGCAAGATCGACGACGAGGACGCCTTCGACGCAGCGGTCAAGGCGTTCGCCGCCCAGTTCCAGGGCACGAGCATCGACGAGTCAGCCCCCGCCGCACAAGCCCAGGCCGACGCCGAGTCCACGATCGCCACCTCCAGCCGTCACCTCCCCGAGGAGGACGTCACCCGCGACGGTGACGAGGACGCGCCGACGGTCTGAGGCGGACGGGACGTAGGGAGCCGACATGGCAGGTGCACAGGAGCGGATCCTCCGACGGAAGATCGCCAGCGTCCAGAACACCAAGAAGATCACCCGCGCGATGGAGCTCATCGCGGCGACCCGCGTCGTCAAGGCCCAGCAACGGGCCAACGAGGCACGGCCGTACGCCGAGCACATCACCCAGGTCATCCAGGACCTCTCCGCGGCCGGCGCCGAGGTGGACCACCCGCTCCTGCGTCCGGTGGACACTGTCGAGAAGGTCGGTGTCGTGGTGCTGGCTGCTGACCGCGGGCTCGCCGGCGCCTACAACTCGTCGGTGATCAAGGCGGCGGAGCGCGAGATCCACGCTGCGCGATCGGAGGGTCACGAGTACGCGCTCGTGACGGTGGGGCGCAAGCCGAAGGCGTACTTCAGCTTCCGCCACTACCCGATCGAGGCGAGCTTCGAGGGGTTCTCCGAGAACCCGACGTTCGAGGACGCCGTCGCCGTCGCGGCGCGGGTGGTGGACCTGTTCACCAACGGCGGATGTGACCGCATCGACCTCGTCTACACGCGGTTCATCTCGATCGGGTCCCAGGAGGTCGTCGTCCGCCGCTTCCTTCCACTCGAGGACTCCGGGACGATCGCCGAGAGCGGCGACGCGACCGCGACCGCCGGCTTCGAGTTCGAGCCCTCGGCCGCCGCGGTGCTCGAGACGTTGCTGCCCCGCTACGTGGAGTCCCGGATCTTCGCCGCCCTCCTCGATGCCGCAGCGTCGGAGCTCGCGAACCGTCAGCGTGCGATGAAGTCGGCGACCGACAACGCCGAGGAGCTCATCGTCAAGTACACCCGCAAGATGAACCAGGTCCGCCAGGACGCCATCACCACCGAGATCATGGAGATCATCGGTGGCGCCGAGGCCCTCGCCGATGACCGGGAGGACCCGGGGGAGATCATCCTCCACCACCTCGACACCGAGCCGTTCCTCGACCTCGGCCACCGCCACGCATCGGGGCCGTCGCGCACCTGAAGCCGCGCCGCACCCGACCGACCAGCAACGATCCGACCAGAACCGCAGACCGCAGCCCAGGAGCCACCATGACCGTCACCGACACCGAACTGAGCGACGGGCGCATCGTCGCCATCGCCGGCCCCGTGGTCGACGTGGAGTTCCCGGCGGACTCCGTCCCCGAGATCAACCAGGCCCTCGAGTTCACCATCACCGTCGACGGCGTCGACATCGCGGTGGTCGCGGAGGTCGCCCAGCAGATCGGCGACAACCGGGTCCGGGCCATCGCGATGAAGCCGACCGATGGGCTCATCCGCGGAACCGCCGTGCGCAACCTCGGTCACGGCATCTCGGTGCCCGTCGGCGACGCCACCCTCGGCCACGTGTTCAACGTGTTGGGCCAGCCCCTCGACGTCGACTCCGTCGACGCACCCGAGCGGTGGGCCATCCACCGCGAGGCACCGGCGTTCGACACCCTCGAGCCCAAGGCGCAGATGTTCGCCACCGGCATCAAGGTCATCGACCTGCTCACCCCGTACCTCCAAGGCGGCAAGATCGGCCTGTTCGGCGGCGCCGGCGTGGGCAAGACCGTGCTCATCACCGAGATGATCAACCGGGTCGCCTCCCAGTTCGGCGGCGTGTCGGTGTTCGCGGGGGTCGGCGAGCGCACCCGTGAGGGCACCGACCTCCTCATCGAGATGGGCGAGACGGCGCTCGGCGAGTCGGGCTCGGTGCTCGACAAGGCGGCGCTGGTGTTCGGCCAGATGGACGAGCCGCCGGGTGTGCGCCTGCGGGTTGCGCTCTCGGCGCTGACGATGGCGGAGTACTTCCGTGACGTCCAGGGCCAGGACGTGCTGTTGTTCATCGACAACATCTTCCGGTTCACCCAGGCCGGCTCCGAGGTGTCGACGCT
>CAYSCB010000016.1:0-18536 GCA_964429335.1 uncultured Aquihabitans sp. | reverse complement strand
CGGCTGATACCGCGCTCCGACAACCACACCAGCCAGACGGTGGATCGAGGCTGAGTCGGGCAGGCACCGGCCACGCCAGTTCGGCACGTACACGTCGCAGCGAGCCGCTCGCACGGCGGCTGCCGAGTTCGCGGCCGAGCGGGCCGAAGGCGGGTCCAAAGGGACGGTCGGCTGGCTGGTGGATCGGTGGGTGGCAGCCAAGACCGACATCACCGAGAAGTCCCAGATGCAGAACCGCTGGGCCGCCGGCCACATCCGCAAGGCGCTCGGCGCGATCCGTCTCGACCAACTCGACCGCTCGGACATCGCCCGCTGGTACGACGAGCTCGCCGCCGGCGGGGTGCTCAACAAGCGATCAATCACGATCATCCGCCGGGTCCTCCGCGCCGCGCTGGCGGATGCCCTCGACGAAGGGCTCATCCGGCGGAACCCTGCCGCGCGAGTGCCGGTGCCGAAGCGAGTGGTCAAGCCCGAGCGGCCGAAGGAGGTCGATGCTTGGGACGAGGACCAGATCCGCACGTTCCTGACCGCGATCGACGGCCATCGCTGGGCTGGCCCGATCCGGCTGTCGACGCTCTACGGACTGCGACGCAGCGAACTGCTGGCGCTCAAGTGGGACGACATCGACTTCGACGAACGGACCGTTCGGGTCGACGAGGCGCTCATCGAGGTCGAGGGTCGCCCGGTCTGGACCGAGGGCAAGAACGCGCGGTCACGGCGGACGTTTGCGATCGACGCCGACACCGCCGAGCACCTCGTCGCCCACCGCCGGCGGCAGGACGAGGAGCGAGTCCTCGCCGGGGACGACTGGGGTGATCAGGACCTGGTGCTGGCGACCCGAACCGGCAACCGGGTGTCGCCCGGGAACTTCGACCAGACTCTCGACCGGCTCGTGAAGCAGGCCGGCGTGCCGCGCCTCACCTCCCACGGCCTGCGCCACACCGCGGCGACGCACATGGTGCGACAGGCCACCGACCTCGGGGAGCTGCGAGCGGTCGCCGACGTGCTGGGCCACTCCCCCGACATGCTCATGCGCACCTACGCCCACGCACTCCCCGACTGGCTCCGCGCCGTCAGCGATCGCATCGGTGGGCGCGTGGCGGGGTGGGCAGCTCCTGTCTCTAAATAGTTGAGAGTAGTGATATGTCCACAGTCGCCGCCGAGCAGGCGCTCAATCGCCCCGTCGCAGAGCGCGGCGAAGCCTTGCTGTCGATCCCCGAGGATCAGTGGTTCGACCGGAAGAGCGCCCGGACTACGGAGCGCGACCTCTCTGACGCCATCCTCGGCTTTGCGAACGCCGAAGGCGGACTCATCGTGATCGGTCTGTGGAACGACCAGGTCGAGGGAGTCGCCGGCGCCCCCCAGGGTCGACTCGCTAGCTGGCAGCAGGCGGCAATCGACTTCCTTCTACCGCCTGTCCGGTGTCGAACCCGTCGGGTTGAGTGCGTGAACTCCGCCGGGGTCGACGACCACCTGGTGGTGGTCGAGATCGAGCCCAGTGATCACATCCACACCAACAAGAAGGACGAGGTGTTCCTCCGCGTGGGGGACGAGAACCGTCGCCTCACCTTCGCTCAGCGCCAAGAGCTCCTGTACGACAAGGGCCAAGCGTCCTTCGAGACGACCCCCGCGCGTGACGCTGCCTTCGATGACCTCGACCAACAGCTCCTGGCGTCCTACGCCGCGGCGGTCAACCATCCGGACGCACACCGACTCCTCGCCGCCCGAGGGCTTCTCGATCGGGCGGGCCAACCGACGGCGGGAGCGATCCTCCTCTTCGGCTCGGACCCCGAGAGGTGGTTCCCGGAAGCTCACGTGCGGGTGCTGCGCTACGCGGGCTCGGAGCGAGGCACCGGGTCGCGCCAGCAAGTGCTCGACGACGTGCGCATCCTCGGTCCGATTCCAAAACAGTTGATAGAGGCACGGGAAGCAATCTTCGAGCGCCTACCGACCCGACGGGCCCTCGCCGGGTCAGGTCGCTTCGAGCGGGTGAGCCTCGTCCCACAGGATGCTTGGCTGGAGGGCCTGGTCAACGCAGTGATCCACCGCTCATACAGCATGAGCGGCGATCACATTCGAGTCGAGATCTTCGACGACCGGGTCGAGATCGAGAGTCCAGGACGGTTCCCCGGGATCGCCGACACGAGTGATCCACTTCACGTCACGCGCTTTGCCCGCAATCCTCGGATCGCACGTGTGTGTGCAGACCTGAACTTCGGCCAAGAACTCGGCGAGGGTATCCGCCGCATCTATGAGGAGATGCGGATCGCAGGATTGGCCGATCCAACCTACGCACAAACATCTGGGAGCGTGCGGTTGACGCTCACCTCGACAGCCGTCGACCGAGCGCTGGAGGCTCGACTGCCTGAGGGATCGCGTGATCTCGCTCGACTCATTCGAGAAACCGGGCGAGCCAGCACCGGCGATCTGGTGTCCGCTACAGGGCGATCGCGCCCAGTAGTGATCCGCCAGCTGAAGGCGCTCGCCGACTCCAACGTGATCGAGTGGGTTGGAAGCAGCCCCAAGGACCCTCGGGCCTATTGGCGACTCCGCGTTGAATGACACTGAAGTGATTTAGAGCACGCGATCCCAGTGCTGACGCGGAGTGTCCGGCACACTCGCGCGCACTCTCAACCTCTGATCACAGCTCGGCCCCAGCATCGTCGTCCAAGGACGGCTGCTCCACGTCGGTGGCCATCGTCTGGGCGCCGGAGCGACGGACGGCTGACCGAAACAGCTCATTTGGTCCGCTCCGCAGTTCCGACATGTGTGCTTCGTCTGCGCGGGCGTGCTCGGACACGACGTAGAGGTCGGTGTGAGCGATCGCTCACACGGCCAGCCAGGCGAAGGAACGGGTGTTGTGGGGCTTCGCCCCTCGGACGACTGACGCTCCACCGGGCTCCGACGACGACCTGTACGACATCGTGATCACCACCGACGTGCTGTCCGAAGGTGTGAACCTCCAGCAGGCCAGGCACATCATCGACTACGACCTTCCGTGGAATCCGATGCGACTGGTGCAACGGCACGGCCGTATCGACCGGATCGGCTCGACGCACTCCGAGGTGTTCCTGCGCTGCGTGTTTCCTGATGCTCAGCTCGACGATCTGCTGGGCCTTGAACAGCGCCTCCATCGCAAGATTGAGCAGGCTGCGGCGGCTGTCGGGACGGGGGAGATCCTCCCGGGCAGCAAGTCGACGGACGTGATCTTCACCGAGACGCGGGAGGAGATCGAACGGCTCCGAGCGGAGGACGCAACCCTCTTCGTTCGGTCGGGTACGGGCCGAGGCACCCTGTCGGGAGAACAGTTCCGGCAGGAGCTGCGCCAGGCGTTCGAGAATCCGGAGCTGGAACACAGGATCCGGGCGCTCCCATGGGGTTCAGGCAGCGGAATGCTCAAGGGCTCGTGGCCGCATGCCGGCTACGTCTTCTGTGTTCGGGTCGCCGATCACGATCGGGCGATCTTTCGTTACGTCGCCGAGGGCGAGCCGACCACCGTCGAGGTCATCGACGACACGCTGGCCTGCTTGGACCTGGCGCATCCTGAGCAAGGTTTCGATACGGAGCGAGTGCTGGACGACGAGACCTACCGGCGGGCGTTCGATGCCTGGACCGTCGCACGAGACTCTGTCCTCGAAGCATGGAACAGAGCTTCGGACCCCGCAAACCTGGCGCCCGCGATCCCCAAGGCGATGATGCGGGCCGCCGAGCTGGTTCGCACGGCGAAACCTCCCGAGATGTCGATCGAAGCATCTGAGCACCTCATCGAGGCGCTGGAAGCGCCGTATCCGGAGCGAGTCGTTCGTACGATCCGGGTTGCCATGGGCAGTCACACTGATGCTCTCGATCAGGTGCGCGCGGTTGAACAGATCGTTGCCGATCTGGGGCTCGAGCCGAGTCCGCCCCCTGAGCCTCTTCCCCAGATCAGCGCCTCCGACATCCATCTCGTCTGTTGGCTGGCGCTCGTGCCGTCTGGTTCCAGGGTCAGTCGCGGTACCTGACAGTTGGACCGGCGCCTGCCTCCCCCACCGCCACGACGACGCCGCGTAGGGCGACCGCAGAACGCGAGGAGGGGGCGCTGGAGCGCCCCGCTCCAGCAGGGCCGGCTCGCCGTACCTGGATGAAGGGGGTTGACGAGCCGCGGGGCTGGGTGCAGAGTGATTGTTCTCCCTCCCGGGAGACATGGACCCTATTGGTGCCTCGGCATCGCATGTATGAATCCCGACAAATGGAGAAGAGACATGACAGCCCCTGCAGCCGCGCCCTCTGACCGGGGCGGACTCCTCCTCTCGCACGTGTGGTTCCCGGCCCCGCGTGGAGTGCCCCAGCGTGAAGGCTGGGATCGCTGCCTCGAACGGCTGGCGAACACGGCCCAGCCCGAGGCGTGGGACGACCCCACAGAGCCCACCGGGAAGCTCCCCGTCCTCTCGAACTTCCTCCGCTACAGCTACGCCCGGCTGCACGACGAAGATGACGGGCGCAAGTTGGTCGAAGGCGTCGATGACCGCGGCGGTCGTATCGCCGCCTTCAACACCGGGCTGTTCACGCCCAACTTCGAGCCGATCGTCTGCCTGATGCAGGCTCATCGAGATCCGAGCAGGGATCAGTGGGTCTTCCAGGACTGGGTCCGCCCCACCGATTGGCGCCTGCGAGGTGTGAACCACGACGATCTTGAGCCCGCCCAGTTCTTCAAGGACGGTGCGGATCTTCTCCTCAGGCCAGATGCAGAGATCGTGCCGAACATCGAGCACATCCTTGAACGGATGCCGGAGCGGGCCTTTGAGGTCCTGCCCGACGACGAGCTGCAGCGACGGATCATGCTCCAAGGCGCAGCAGAGGAAGCGAAGAAGCGGGCGCAGATGAACTGGCGCGTAGCGGTGCCTCAGTTCTACTGGCCGGGTGGTCGAGAGGACGGCCGAATCCAGCTGCTCCTGCCGCTCCGGCTCCGGTCGAACCACGCAGCCGACCTCGCTCTCGTCGTCGAGCGTGAAGGCGAGCGCCGCTACGTGGGCTACACCGTCCTAACGGTGGGGATGGCATACAAGAACGCCCGCCTCCTCTCGCGACCGGAGTCGGACTGGCTGTGGACTCCTCCGATCTCGCTCCCGGATGTGGATTCCGCTGAGCTCGACGATCAATCCGCACCGAAGTGGCGGCGGGTCTCGTCCGGCGACCGTTGCCCAATCTGCGGTGAACCCACTCGTTGCGTGATGGCCGCCGACAACAAGGTCGCGATGTGCTTCCGCGAGGCTGACGGCGGGTCGCCCATCCAGACATCGGGCGGCGAGATCGTGTGGGAGCACACGCTGGTCGGGAGGACCTCATGACCCGGGAGACGGACCCGACCGGTTCCATTGAGGTGGAGACCACAGACCAGACACAACTGGTCCTTGGGAGTCTCGTCGTCCTTGTCGCGTGCGGCACGATGGTTCTGCACATCGCCATGACGGGCGGAAGGAGCAGCGTGGAGCGGTCGGCTCGTGTCGAACGCTGCGCCGACGGGAGCGAAGTCGTGACCTGGGACGAGAAGGTGCGGTACGGCGTCAGCGGGAGACTCGCTGGGCTCATCGCCGGCCTGATCCCGCGCGACCGATAGTCCGCACAGCTGTCGCCAGCCGAGGGCAGAGCCCGCTTCGACCGGTATCAGCGATGTATCAGAACGTCCCGGCCCGGGCCGTGCCGCTCAGTGCTGCTTGGTCCACGGAACCGCCCGAGCCACCTGCAATTCCGGGACTCTCCGGCATCTGCCGTCACCGACCGGACCCGCGTCCGTAGCCCTACGGATCAGAAGGTTGGGGGTTCGATTCCCTCCGAGCGCGCTGACCAGAAGCCCCGGTAGGAGGCGGTTCTCGTGATCGGGAGCCCCCTCTCTCGCGTCCGGATCAGCCTCGCTTCTCCGGCCTCCCGATCCCGACGATCCCCATGTGCTGACGGCCGGCATCGCAGCGGAAGCCACCGTCCTCGTCACGGACAGCCGCGATGACTTCCCCGCCGACGAGATGCCCAACACGCTGACGGTTGCCTTCTTGCTCCGGCTGCTGCACCGAGCAGCACCATCCCTCGGTCATCGGTCGCGCTTCTCACAGCACGACGGGTCATGGGAGATCGGGTAGACCGTGAGCCGTGGCCGACAACAACCGGACATCCTCAGAGCGACTCGCTCTGTTCATCTCTGTTGGTTCGGGTCTCGGGGCAGCGGTCGGCGTTCTTGTCGGTGGTGGGCCCGGCCTCGCGATCGGAGTTGGGATCGGGGCGCTGCTCGGCATCGCCGCCGACGCCGTGGTGAAGCGCAGCAACTGACTGATCCGCGTCGCCTCTGAACAGCCACGGCGATGTGTCCGAACATGAGCGGACGCCGATGCCCGCTCCTTTCCGAGGGGGCCTCGCCGGGTCAGTCGATCACCTTCCATCAGCCGGAGCCTTCGAGGCGCTCAGCAGGAGGAGTCCGTTCGTGGACACCGATGTCTTGAAGTACGTCTTCCGGATCTGGGTCTGCGAGATCGCGCTCTCGGCGTTCAACTACTTCGTGTTGATGCAACGCATCTACCAGCCTCGGTGGGGCGAGCTGCGAGCCCATCGGATCGGCATGACCACCCGGATCGTCTACATCCTCGGCTTCGCCTACGCCCTGGATCACTTCGCCCATCTCGATCAGGTGGGCGAGTACCTGCTCGCAGGCGCGTACTGGACGCTCATGGTGTTGGCGTTCGAGTGGGTCGGAAGTCTGCTGATCCGGCGCCCCATCAAGGAGATCCTCGTGGGGTGGCACGTGGAGCGCGGCTACATGTGGCCCTACGTGTTGCTCACCTACCTCCTCTCGCCGCTCGTCGTCGGTGTCCTCTTCACACCCGGCACCAGTTGATCGACTGCACGTCCTTGCCTGCGATCGAGGGCCACGTCCCGTGAGCATCTGCAGTCGACGGCCAGCCTGACCACGAACGAAAGCGGCGGTCACTGCAACCAGCGCAGCGGCGTCGCCGTAGTGTGAGCGCTGATCGTGCCACTGCGCGTCCAGCCCCAGTGGCGTCCAGCTCCGGAAGGAAACCCCCTTTGGGCAGCACCCCGACCTCCATCGTCATCCTCGGCGGGGGGACCGGCGGCACGTTGACGGCTAACCGCCTGCGCCGGATGTTCCCGACGAGCGACATGACGATCACGGTCATCGACCAGGACGACCGCCACGTCTACCAGCCAGGTCTGTTGTTCGTCCCGTTCGGGCTCACCCAGCCGGAGGACATCGTCCGCAGCCGATCGCGACAGTTCCGGCGTGGGATCGACCACGTCGAGTGCGGCATCGACCGGGTCGACATCGACGCGGAGGTCGTACACCTCGCCGACGGCACCACCTTGCACTACGACGTCCTCGTGGTGGCCACCGGCGCCACGCTCGTCCCAGAGGAGACCGAAGGTCTCACAGGTCCGGGCTGGGGTGAGAACGTCCACACCTTCTACACACTCGAGTCGGCAACGGCACTGGAGCACTCACTCGAGGCGTTCGAGGGTGGACGGATCATCGTCGGCATCGTCGACATGCCGATCAAGTGCCCGGTGGCACCACTCGAGTTCTGCTTCCTCGCCGACTGGTTCTTCACCGACAAGGGCATCCGTGACCGTGTCGAACTGACCTACGTGACCCCGCTCGACGCCGCGTTCACCAAGCCGGTCGCTGCGCGAACCCTCGGAGGGATGCTCGCAGAGCGCAACATCGAGCTGGTCACCGAGTTCAACACCGGTGAGGTCGACGGCACCACCGGGCGGCTGATCTCCTACGACGAACGCGAGGTCCCCTTCGACCTCGCCGTCGTCGTCCCCCTCCACAGCGGACAGGCCTATGTCGAACGATCCGAGGGGCTGGGCGACGAACTCAACTTCGTGCCGACGGATCCGGCGACGCTGCAGTCCACGGTGAAGCCGAACATCTTCGCCATCGGCGACGCGACCGCGCTGCCGGCATCGAAGGCCGGATCGGTGACGCACTTCGAGGGCGAGGTCCTCGTCGAGAACATCCGACGCTTCCTGGCCGACGAGCCGCTCGATGCCACCTATGACGGCCACGCGAACTGCTTCATCGAGACCGGGTTCGGCAAGGCGATGCTCATCGACTTCAACTACACCCAGGAGCCGGTTCCCGGTCACTTCCCCGCAGCCGTAGGGCTGCCGCTCATGAAGGAGTCGCGTCTGAACCACCTGGGGAAGCTGATGTTCCAGTGGTTCTACTGGCACACCCTGCTCCCCGGACGTGACCTGCCCGGCCTCGGAGCGGACATGCCCACAGCGGGCAAGGACATCCCCACCGGTTGAAGCCGGAAGCCGTTCGACAGAACCGGCCCACAAGAACACACACCGAGAGACCACACCCGAGAGACCAACAAGGAGTCGAGCATGCCGACCAGGACCGTCGCCGGCACCACCGTCGACGTCAACGACGACGGGTTCTTCACCGACCCTGACCAGTGGACCGAAGCCATGGCCCCGGAGCTCGCCCGCGAGGAAGGCATCGATCCGCTCACCGAACGCCACTGGATCGTCATCCGATTCATGCGGGACCAGTTCGCCGAGAAGGGCACCGGGCCGACCGTCCGGGTGCTCGGCAAGACATCGGGCGTGTCGGTGAAGGAGCTCTACCAGCTGTTCCCGAAGGGACCGGCCAAGATCGCCGCGCGCATCGCCGGCATCCCCAAGCCCCGCGGCTGCATCTGAACCCGAACCGCCCACCCGACGAACAACCACCGGAAGGACCGCGACATGGCCGTCGACCTGAGCACCGAGAAGGTGTCGATCATCATCTCCAAGGGGTCCCTCGAAGGGATCTACCCCGGACTCATCATGGCGAACGGTGCTCGTGCAGAAGGAATGGAGGCGAACCTCTTCTTCACCTTCTTCGGCCTGGACGCGATCCACCGCAAGCGCCACGAGCACATCAAGGTCGCTACCGTCGGCAACCCGGGCCTGCACGTCGCCACCTGGCTCGGCGGGTTCCCCGGGATGAGTTCAGTGCTGACCCATGTGATGGAGAAGCAGATCGAGGAGCTCGACATCCCGTCGATCCCGGAGTTCGTCGAGCTCATCGCCGACACCGGAGCCGGCATGTACGGCTGCAAGGCGTCGGTCGACCTGTTCGGGATGGAGAAGTCCGACTTCATCGACCAGGTGCACGACATCATCACCGTCGGCGAGTTCTACGAGATGGCTGCGGGCGGCCACATCATCTTCACGTGAGCCTCGATCCACCGATGAGCGGACGCGGATGGACAGCTGCAGGAGCGAACCCCTACGAGCCTCGGGGACTGAAGCGCTCGAGGTAGGCAGCCGCTGCCGCCCTCGATTCCGGGTCGTGCAGCGCCGACACCAGCGTGTCGGCATCGGACCACGAGCGATCGAGTCCCACCGCCTGGGAGGTGACGGCATCGACATGGCGCTTGGTGGCACGCAGCGTCAACGACGACTTGCGAGCCAGCTGGTCGACCAACTCCTCCACCTCGTCGTCGAGTCGCCCCTCCGGCACGACGCGGTTGAGGAAGCCGGCTTCCTTCGCCTCAGCCGCCGTGAAGGGCCGACACGTGAGCACGAGCTCCTTCGTCAACGCCGGACCGATCTCGCGGACGAGCCGGGGAATTCCACCCCACGCGAGGGGGATGCCCAGGTCGACCTCGGGGATCGAGAAGTAGGTGTCCTCTGCGGCCACCCGCACGTCACAGGCCGCTGCGAGCACGAGTCCACCACCGACGCAGTGGCCGTGGATCCGTGCGACGGTCACCGCCGCCATGGCTTCGACGGCATCGGCCATCACACGACCCAGATCCGCTGCGTCACGCGGCGACAGATCCGGGGCGGGATCGAGGAAGGTCGACAGATCAGCCCCGGCGGAGAACGAGCGACCACGACCGGCGACGACGACGACCTTGACCTCGGGCTGTTCGTCGAACCATCGGGCAGCCGCAGACACCTCCGTCAGAACCGTCGATGACAGAGCGTTCCGCTTGTCCGGCCGGTCGAGCGTGATCCAACCACGGGAACCGTCGGTGCCGACGTCGATCGTCGAGAAGTCCATCCCGTCATTGGACCACACCCGATCGAGGATCAACGGGTTCGATGTGACCAACACCCGATCCTCGCATTTTCATCTCCACACCCCGTAGGGCCTACGCTCGCGCCGATCCGAGTACCAGGTTCTCACCCATACTTTCCCCCGATGCCACGGGCCCCGAAGGGTGATGTGGACCCAACGAGTCTGGAGATGAAGCGTGCCTGATCAGGAAGCACAGGAGCCCACCAAGGGCGGTCAGGGAGCGGTCAGCCGGCGTGCGATCGTCGGCGCGACGGTCGGCGGGATCGGTGCAGCCACCGTGGTCGGCGTCGCGGCCGCTGCAGCGTGGCCCGAGACGTCGAGCGCGAGCGATACCGGCGGCGCCGGTAGCGCCGGTGGTGCTGCGACGGCCACGACCGCACCGGCGGAGACCGGCGCCCAGATCGACTTCACGGCCAAGCCGGGCGCCGACTGGAAGGCCCGCGATCCGATCCTGCCTCCACGCCCCGCTGAGAGCGTCCACACCATCACGATCACCGCCAAGGAGGTCGAGGGCGAGATCGCTCCCGGCGTGAAGCAGCAGCTGTGGACCTTCGACGGTTTGGTGCCCGGACCGGTGTACCGCGGTGCGATCGGCGACCAGTTCAACTTCACCCTGAAGAACGAGGGCACGCTCGGGCACTCGATCGACTTCCACATGTCGAAGGTCGCCCCGAACGACAAGATGCGGACCATCCAGCCGGGTGAGTCGCTCGAGTACCCGTTCGTGGCGAAGCACGCCGGCATCTACATGTACCACTGCGGTACTCCGCCGGTCCTGCACCACATCGGCACCGGCATGTACGGCGCGACGATCATCGATCCGCCGGACCTCGCGAAGGTCGACCACGAGTTCTTCTTCGTGCAGTCCGAGTTCTACACCGGACCCGAAGGCGCCCCCGGCGATCTCGACAAGATGTCGAAGTCCGCGTGGGACGCCGTGGTGTTCAACGGCTACGTCAACCAGTACCAGCACGCTCCCATCCGCGTGGAGCCCAACCAGCGGATCCGTGTCTGGGTGCTCGACGCCGGACCATCGGAGAACTCCTCCTTCCATGTGATCGGGACCATCTTCGACACCGTGTACAAGGAAGGGAACTACCTGCTCCGCCCGGGCACCGGTCAGGGCGGTTGCCAGGCGCTCGACCTGCAGCCCGCGCAGGGCGGCTTCGTCGAGTTCAGCTTCGACGAGGCGGGCCTCTACCCGTTCGTCACCCACAAGTTCGCCAACCCCCCGATCGGCGCCCTCGGCGTCTTCCAGGCAGGCGACGTCGACCCCGCGGCCGCAGCCGGTCACTGACGGAGGAACCATGGCAGTCGAAAACGACACGAACCAGACACCCGGACGGGGTACGACCTTCGAGACCCTTGCGGTCTGCGGGTTCATCTTCGGCCTGTTCGCCATCGTCGCGGCCGTCTTCGCCGTCGGGCTGGCAGCCCGCGCCGTCAGCGAGGCCGGCAGTGGTGGAGGTGGCACCAGTGGCAGCGAAGCCGCTGCCGGCGGTGGCGCGAGTAGTGGAGGCGGCGCTGCCTCCACCTCGGAGGTCTCGCTCGGTGAGTTCTTCATCAAGCCCGCCGAGGCGACCGTCAGCTCCTCCACCGAGTTGACGGTGAAGAACACCGGGACCATCGACCACGACCTCACCGTCGAAGGTGGCAGCAAGACCGAGATGCTCGCTGCAGGCAAGGAAGGGAAGCTCGACTTCAAGGGCCTCAAGCCCGGCAAGTACAAGTGGTTCTGCAGCGTCCCCGGCCACGAGGCCGCCGGCATGAAGGGCACCGTCACCGTCCAGTGACGACCCCGCGAGTCGGCTGACGCGGCCGTCCCGGATCATCCACAGTCGGGAGTCCGCTCCTCGATCGCGTCCTGACGCTCGAGGACGGTGCCGGGCACGGGGATCACACAGGACGCTTCGGCCCCCCGGATCCGTCCCAGGAGCCAGATGCCGGCAGCGGTCACAGCGGCGACGAACCACCCGAGAGGTTCGTTGCCGCTGACCGACGTCACGATGAACCCGGCGAGGAACGCTGGGACCAGCAGTCGTGCCAGCCCACAGGTGTTGACGTTCACGCGCATCGCCTCCTGTTGACCAACATACCCCTCAGGGTATCTCTCGGCGCCCTTGCGTGCCGAGCACCTTGCAGCGGTTCATCTGCCACCCGATCCGAGGTGCGGTCGGACCCAGTCATCCAGGGCGTCCGGACCGACTGCACCGATCTGGCTGTCGACCACTTCCCCACCCTCGAGCAGGTACAGGGCGGGGATGCTCTGCACACCGAACCGGGCGGACACCCTCGGGTTCTGGTCCACGTTGACCTTCACCGCCTTCAGTCTGCCGGCGTGCTTGCGAGCGACCGCCTCGACACCCGGTGCCACCATGCGACACGGTCCACACCACGGCGCCCAGAGGTCCACCAGCACCGGGACCTTCGTGTCGATCGCCGCGTCGAACTCGGCGTCGCCGGCCTCGACCAACCAGGGCAGGTCCGCCTTGCACTTCGCGCAACGCGGGTGGCCTTTCGCTGCGACCGGAACGCGGTTGCGTGCGGAACACGACGGGCACTCGATGATCGGGTTGTTCATGGGACTGCTCCCGCGACCTGCTTCCGAGCAGATCCTCCAGCGACGGCGAGGAACATCGAGTAGCTGCCATCTGGACGATCGAGACGACCGCAGTCGGACATCTGGACCTCATCGAGTCCGACAGCCCGCAGCTGAGCGGCGAGGACGTCACGGTCGAAGCCGTGGTGACCGGTGAATCCTTCACCGTGGAAGCTCCCGTCCTCGGCGTCGAGATCGACGATGCAGAGCCGCCCATCCTCCGCCAGCAGATCAGCGAAGCGCGCCAGCACCCGGTCGAGGTCCATCACGTGGTGCATCGTCAGCACCGTCACGATCAGATCGAACTGCTCCTCCGGGATCTCGACGTCGTCTGCCCCCAGGTCCAGATCCACGATCCGAGCATCCCGCAGTCGCCCCTCCGCGATCTTCGACGCCATCACCTCTCGCATGCCCACAGAGGTGTCGGCGAGCAGCACCGATCCCACCCGCTCACCGAGCGCTTCGGTGACCAGAGCGGTGCCCGCGCCATACTCCAACAGGCGTGTCGTCGGATCCGGGGCCGTCGCCGCCACGATCGCGTCGGCAACCCGGCGGGAACGCTCGATCTTCGCCTCGTCATCCCAGGTGGCCGCCCGCTCGTCGAAGCTCGAGTTGCCGTGACCGTCATCCTCGCCGTGACCGTGATCGTGACCGCTTCGTCCTTCGTCCGTCATCCTCGTCCTCCTCGTTGCCATCGCCTCGTCGTCGATCCCACTCCACAACGCCTTCGCCGTGACGTCCCATCCTTGTCCCTGAAGATGTTCTCAGGTGCTCGGTCCTCCCGTTCTGTTCGTTGGATCACAACCTCAGGGTTGTGATCCAACGAACAGAACGGGGGGATGGACCTGGGACCTGGGACCATTCACGCCCCAGTGCGTGCACCCGACGAGCGGCCCGGTCTGACGCCACCCGCTGTGCGACGATCTGGGCATGGACCTCGATGAGCGCTTCGTCCGATCCTTGCGCGCCATCGTCGGTCCGCAACACGTGATCGACGACCCCGACCTGACAGCTCGCTACCGCGTCGACTGGACCGGCCGCTTCGAGGCGGCGACCGCCGTCGTCGTCCGCCCCCGTGGCGCACCGGAGGTCGCTTCGATCGTTCAGTCGTGCATCGATCACGAGGTGGCGATCGTGGCGCAGGGCGGCAACACCGGCCTGGTCGGTGGTTCGGTCCCGCTGTCGGGCGAACTGGTGCTCAGCACGGAGCGCATGACGGAGATCGAGCCCATCGCGCCGCATGCCGGTGTGTTCACCGCAGGCGCAGGCACCACGTTGGCGGCGTTGCGTGACGCAGCACGTGCGCACGGATGGGAGTACGGGGTCGACCTCGCGAGCCGTGACTCCGCGACCCTCGGGGGAACCATCGCCACCAACGCCGGCGGCACCCGTGTCGTCCGCTACGGCGACACCAGACGACAGGTCGTCGGCATCGAGATCGTCACCGGTAGCGCCGCCGTCATCTCCGACATCCACGGGAGCCTCCGTGACAACACCGGGTACCACCTCCCATCGATCGTGACCGGCAGCGAGGGGACGCTGGGCATCGTCACCCGGGCATGCGTCCGGTTCGTCCCGCGTCTCGACCATCGGACCACGGCGCTGCTGCGCTTCGACCACGAGGGTGCCGCGGTCGTCGCAGCCGAGGCGATGCGAGCAACGTTGGAGTCGATCGAGTCGATCGAGCTGTTCTTCGCCGACGGCTTGGAGTTGGTGTGCACGACGTTCGGTCTCGCTCCTCCGTTCACCGACACCGGGGGTGGCTACGTGCTCGTCGAGGTCGCCGCCACCGAGGACCCGACCGAGTCGCTCGCCGCTGCGGTCGGCGACCTGTCATCCGTCTCCGACGTCGCCGTTGTCGACGACGACATCGGACGCCGACGACTGTGGCAGTACCGCGAACGGCACACCGACGCGATCGCCACCGTCGGTGTGCCCCACAAGCTCGACGTGGCTCTCCCACCCGGGCGCCTCGCCGAGTTCATCGAACGGGTCCCGGTCGTCGTCACCGGCATCGTCCCGGGTGCGCGGACCTGGATGTTCGGCCACGGTGGTGAGAGCGCCGTCCACGTCAACGTGACGGGTCTGCGTACCGATGACGACCACGTCGATGACGCCGTATTGCGACTCGTCGCCGAGCTCGGTGGCAGCATCAGCGCCGAACACGGCATCGGACGGGCCAAGCGCGATCTGATCGGCCTGGCGCATCCTCCCGAGCACCTCCGACTCCTCGCCGGGGTGAAGGCTGCGTTCGACCCGTCCGGCATCATGAACCCCGCTGTCCTGCTCCCCCCTGGTCGTTGACGCCGTACCGGATCCGGACGTGACCGTCCACAGGCTCCCTGCACGCGGGACCCCGCGGCCGATCCGAGCGCGGACGATCCTCAGACGCACCCGGTGGCGATGATCTGATCGTTGGTCGCTCCGACAGGAGCGGGTCTCCACACTCCACCCGGTCTGCCGACGAAGCCGGCGGTAGCGATCACGTTGGTTCCATCGGGACAGCCGAGGTAGGTCGCCGGTTCACCGACGCCGTCCGGTCCGACACATCCCGTGAAGTCACCGGGAACGGGTCGTCCCTCGGCGATCGTCGAGCACGGCACCCCCTGAACGGCCGTGGTCGTCGACGCCTCCCGTTCGGTCGTCGACGGAAGCGCTGTCGTCGTCGCCGAGTTCGTACCGGTCGCGAACAGCAGACCGGGTGCCACCATGCCGATCACGGCCAGCACCGCGAGACCGGCGAGCACCCATTGCCGCGTTCGCTGCCGCCGCGACGCCGAGGTCTGTCGACCGTCCCGGTTCGAGCCACGGCCCCCACCGGGGCGCCGCGAACCTCGTCCGCTGCTGCGACCCGTCCGGCTGCTCATGCGCTCATTGTGACAAAGAATCGCTGGCGTTCTCCGAGATTGTTAGGCATGCTTGATACATGACCATCGACGAGGTTTCCACCGAGGTTCCGCACCTCCCGGGCAGCGCCCTCGACGCGTCACGGATGCCGGGTCACTGGCTGCTCGCCCGATTAGGCAAGACGGTGTTGCGCCCCGGCGGTGTCGAGATGACCGACCACCTGATGGGTGGACTCTCGATCTCCCATGACGACCACGTCGTCGAGGTCGCGCCCGGGCTCGGACTCACCACCAGACGCGTGCTCGCTGCCGGCCCCGCCAGCTACACGGGCGTCGACCGGGATCCGGACGCTGCCGGGCTCGTGGGCGACCTGCTCGACGGCCCGGATCGGACGATGGTGCACGCGAGCGCGCAGGACACAGGTCTCGCCAGCAACAGCGCCGACGTCGTGTTCGGCGAGGCGTACCTGACCATGCAGCCTGACTCGCTCAAGCGGAAGATCCTGACTGAGCTGACTCGCGTGCTCCGTCCCGGTGGTCGCTTCGCCCTCCACGAGATCGGGTTCGCCCCGGAGGACATCGACGATCGGACGAGGGAACGGGTGAGCACCGCGTTGACCTCCACGATCAAGGTGAGCGTCAACCCGCTGACGGTCGCCGGCTGGGACGCACTGCTCGCCGATCACGGGCTCGTCGTGGTGTCCCGTCACCGTGTGCCGTTGCACCTGCTCGAGCCCCGACGGCTGCTCAGCGACGAAGGTCCCCTCGGAACAGCACGGTTCGTCTCCAACGTGCTGCGCGACCGCGAGGCGCGGGCCCGCGTCCGCGCCATGCGCTCCGCCATGCGTTCCAACTCCGCGAACCTCCAGGCGTACGGCGTCGTCGCAGTCCGCTCCGGTTCATGAACACGAAGCGCGCCGTCATCACGACGCTCGCCTCCCTCGGGGTCAGCGTCGTCCTCGCTCTCGCGTTCCTGTTCTGGCCGAGGGACACGACGCAGATCTCCGAACAGGATGCGATCGCGGCGTTCCGCGACGGCCAGGCGACCCGAACCGACGGCAGCGAAGCGACGAAGAAGGATCGTTCGGCTGACCGGCGGACCCCGGTGCCGGGCGTCTACACCTACGCGGCGGAAGGGCAGGAGGAGGTGAAGCTCGGTCCACTCCCGGCGGAATCCCGGCCGTTCCCGACCACGATCACCGCAACCGCTGTCGACACCGGCACCGGCTGCTTCAACTGGACCGTCAACCTGTTCGTGGAGCACACGGAGGAGACCCGTTGGTGCACCGATCCGGTGCTCCGCCTCGAGACCCACACGAAGCACCAGAAGGTCGGCCCGTTGACCCCGACGTTCACGATGACGTGCGACCCCGGAGCGATGACAACTGCGACCGCGGCGAACGGCGTTGACCCCGTGGCTGCGACCGACTCCACGACGAACCTGAGCTGCCACCTCACGGTGGGAGGCGGACCCGTGTCGGTGGACACCGAGATCGACGGGACAGCGATCCGTTCCGGTGAAGAGGTTCCGATCCGGGTCGGCGACGTCGACGTCCCGACGACCAGGATCACGGTGCACTTCCCGGTCAGCGGCACGATCAACGGGACCTGGGACGAGACGACGTGGTGGAGCGCTGATCACCTCCCCGTGAGGATCGAGCGGACGCTGGACCTCTCCGGTCCGGCGACGTTCAAGGAGACGTCCCGCCTGCAGCTGAGGAGTCTCGAACCCAGCGCCTGACGACACGGTGCCGTCCCGGCCATTACCCGGGACGCCATCCCCTCGTCGGCCACCCGGTCAGCACCTCGTAGCGGGCGCCGTCGGGTTCGAGCCGGCTCCGTACCAGGACCACCTCGTCGACGTCGAAGCGCACATCGACCGACATCCCCATCGCAGATGGAAGGCGGGCGTCCCGCCTGAGTCGAGCAAGCGTGAGGTGACCGTGGAAGCGGCGCTTCGGTGGCGGGTCGCCGACGTCACGGGTGAGCTCGGTGACCGTCGTTGCCAGCAATTCGAGTCCGGCTGCCGGGACGACCAGCGATCGCTCCGACAGCACGTCGACACCGGGCCCGAGGGTCACCGTCGCTGCGGGGAGCTCCGCGCCGTCCATCGCCTCGACGGCATGACCGACGTCTGTCTCACCCAGGAACCGCAGCGTGATGTGCCAGTTCTCCGGCGGGACGAACCGCACACCGCGTTGGCCCTTGCGAGGCAACGACATGAGCTCGGACACGACGTCATCAGGGGGAAGGACCGCCAGGAAGAGCCGGGGCATGTGCTCAGTCAACCGTGGATGACGACCTGGTGCGCGCAGCGGAGTGGGAGCATCTGCTCCGTGGACGTCGAACCGAGTCGGAAGGCCACCGTCGTGCGACCACCGTGCGACGGGCGCTGCCGGGCCGCCCACCACCTCAGGAGAACAGCGTCGGCGTCACGCGATCTCGCTCGAGAGCGAGCAGCGCCCGCTTCCGCTCGATCCCTCCTCCATAGCCGGTGAGCGAGCCGTCCGCTCCGATCACCCGGTGACACGGCACGATGATCGACACGGGGTTCCGACCGTTCGCGAGGCCGACCGCCCGCACCGCCGCGGGGCGCCCGATGTGCGCCGCGAGCTGTCCGTAGGTCCACGTCTCGCCGTAGGGGATCTCCGACAGGCCCGCCCAGACGGCGCGCTGGAACTCCGTTCCCTCCAGCTCCAGGTCGACGTCGAAGTCGACCAGCTCGCCGGCGAAGTAGGCGGCGAGCTGATCCACGACGTCCTGGAAGGCCGTCGGGTCCTCGCAGCAGCGACTCGTGTCGGGTTCGTGTGCCTGCCCACGCATCACGAGGTGACGCAGCCGATCGTCACCGGCCAGGACGATCTCGCCGATCGGGCTGTCGATGGTGCGCGACCGCAGGGTCCCGTCGATTCGTCCTGTCATGGCCACCTCTCACGTGTGCCCACGGCCCAGAGGTGCTGGACCGCGATCGATCTCCAGGGACGCCACCGCTGCGCGTGCTCGGCGAGCGCGAAGTGCCCTC
>CAYSCB010000015.1:0-18610 GCA_964429335.1 uncultured Aquihabitans sp. | reverse complement strand
CGATGCAAACGCTCTGGTTGCCGCGCGTCGCTCGGGCGACCGTCCACCACCCGTCGACGGGTCCGACCACGTCGTCGTCGGGGATGCACACGTCGGTGAAGCAGACCTCGTTGAACTCCGAGACGCCCATCGGCATCTTCAGCGGCCGGACCTCCACGCCGGGGGCGTGCATGTCGATGACCATGACCGTGATGCCCTCGTGCTTCGGGACGTCCGGATCGGTCCGCACCGTGGCGAACCCGAAGCCGGAGACGTGGGCGCCGCTCGTCCACACCTTCTGGCCGTTGAGCAACCAACCGCCGTCGACGCGCGTCGCCTTCGTCTTGATGCCCGCAGCGTCCGAACCGGCGTCGGGCTCGCTGAACAGCTGGCACCAGATGACCTCCTGCTCCATCGCAGGCCGGACCCAGCGGGCGATCTGATCCTCGGTCGCGTACTGGATCAGCGTCAGGATCACCCAGCCGGTGATGCCGTAGGCGGGCTTCTTGACTCCGGCGGCGGAGAACTCCTGCTGGATCACGATCTGCTCGACGGCCCCGGCGTCACGTCCCCACGGCTTCGGCCAGTGCGGCATCGCGTAGCCGGAGTCGATGAGCTCGGTGCGCTGCTGGTTGGCGGGGAGGTCCTTGATCCGCTCCGCGAGCGAGCGTGCCTCGTCGCGGAAGGCCTCCGCCTCGGGGGGCAGCTCGATCGTGATGCTGCGTCGGATCCCCGAGCGGTGCAGGTCCGTGAGCTGCGCGGCGGCGCCGTCGGCGGACACGATCCGCCCGAGCACCGTCGCGCGCCGCAGGAACATGTGGGCGTCGTGCTCCCAGGTGAACCCGATGCCGCCGTGCACCTGGATGTTGAGCTGCGCGCACAGATCGGCGGCGGGGATCGCCAACGTCGCCGCAGCGGCCGCGGCCGCGGAGAACTCGTCGGTGCCCGCCCCGGTCCGTGCCGCGTCCCACACGGCTCCCGTCGAGAGCTCGGTGGCGACGAGCATGTTGGCGCAGTGGTGCTTGACCGCCTGGAACATCGCGATCGGCCGACCGAACTGCTCACGCTCCTTCGCATAGGCGGCTGCCTGTTCGGTGCACTCGCGGGAGATGCCGACGGCCTCCGCCGCGAACAGGAGTCGTGCGTGGTCGATGAGGGTCTGGGCGCCACCGGCGAGCACCTCGACCGGCGCGCCGTCGAGGGTGACGCGCGCCGCCCGGCGGCTCGGATCGAGGTTCGTCGGCACCTCGCTCGACACCCCGGTCGCCGGCTGGTCGCCGTCGCGCAGCGTGACGACCGCGACGTCGTCGCCGGCCGGGACCAGCAACAGGTCGGCGACGCCGCCACCCACGGCGGTGCGCACCGACCCCGTCACGGTGGCTCCCCCTGTACTCGTGTCGCCGGACACCGTGACGTCCCCGTCGAACGCGACCGCTGCGGTGACCGACCCGTCGGCGAGGCCGCCGAGCAGTCGTGAGCGCTGGTCCCCGTCGCCCGAGACGGCGATCGTCGCCGACGCGATGACGGTCGGGACGAACGGTCCGGGCAGCAGCGCCCGACCGGTCTGCTCGACGACGACCACCAGCTCGTCGAGCCCGAAGCCGGAGCCGCCGAGGGCCTCGGGCAGGTGCAGTCCGAGCCAGCCGAGACCGGCGAGGTCGTCCCAGAACGCCGGGAGCTCCTCGGGTGCCCCGTCGAGCAGCGCCCGGGCCGCGGTCAGCGAGCGGTGACGGGCCAGGAAGTCGCTGACCGTGGTGGCAAGGGCGACGTGGTCCTCGTTGATGGCGATGGACATCGTGGTACCTCCTCAGATCCGTTCGATGATGATTGCCGGAGCCATGCCGCCGCCGGCGCACATGGTGACCAGGCCGACGTTGGCGTCCCGTCGTTCGAGCTCGTCGAGCACCGTTCCGATGAGCATGCTGCCGGTCGCTCCGATCGGGTGACCGAGCGCGATCGCGCCGCCGTTCACGTTGACCCGGTCGCGGTCGACGCCGAGGTCCCGGATGTACTTCTCGGGGACGACGGCGAACGCCTCGTTCACCTCGAACAGGTCGACGTCGTCGAGGGTCATCCCGGCACGGTCGAGCACCTTGCGGGTGGCGGGGACGGGTGCGTTGAGCATCAACGTCGGGTCGTCGCCCATGTTGGCGATCGCCCGGACCCTCGCCCGCGGCGCGAGCCCGTGGGTCCTCGCGTAGTCGGGACTCGTCAGGAGCAGTGCTGCGGCTCCGTCCACCACCCCCGAGGAGCTCCCGGCGTGGTGCACGTGGGTGATGTCCAGGCCGGGATGGCGGGCGAGCACCATGTCCCGGTAGGTCGTGCCGTCGTCGTCGAGCGGCAGGTCGGCGAGCGCCTCGAAGCTCGGCGGGAGCTGGGCGAGGGTCTCCACGGTGGTCCCCGGTCGCGGGTACTCGTCGGCGTCGAGTGCGATGGTGCCGTCGTCGTTGCGGACGCCGACGAGGGAGCGGTCGAATCGTCCCTCGGCGATCGCGACCTCGGCACGTCGTTGGGACTCCGCTGCGAGTTCGTCGAGCGCACTGCGGGGGATGCCCTCCAACGTCGCGATCGCGTCGGCGGCGACGCCCTGGTGGGTCTGGGGGTGCAACGCGCGCAGGTGCAGGTTGCCGTTGTCCATGAAGGGGTTGCGGTGCTTCGGCGCGTTCTGCGCGGTGCTCGACATCATCTCGGCGCCGCCGGCGACGACGACGTCCTCGAGGCCGGACGCGACGCTCGCCGCGGCGATGTTCACCGAGGTGATCCCCGATCCGCAGAACCGGTCGAGGGTGACGCCGCTCGCGGTGATCGAGTAGCCCGCGTCGAGCGCTGCCATCCGACCGAGGTCACCGCTCTGGGTGCCGACCTGCCACGAGCAGCCGAAGACGACGTCGTCCACGTCCGCCGTGTCGATCCCCGTCCGCTCCGCGATCGCAGCGAGCACGGTCGCGCCGAGCCGCTGCGTGTGGAGGTGGGCGAGTGACCCCTTGCCGACCTTGCCGATGCCGCGTGGTGTCCGGCACGCGTCGATGATCCAGGCCTCGGTCATGGCGTCCCCCTGATGTCGCCTCGGGTCCCGACACCGTACGCGCGGACGGCGACGCCGGTGACCAGCGGGTCGACGGAGGCCCGGTCGGAGCACCCCGGAGCGGATGCCAGACTGGTCGGCCGTGAGCAGCAACCCGGCCACATCGCGTGCCCCCTCGATCGTCGGCGTCGCACAGGTGGTCGACCGGCCGGGGGACCACGATCTCTCCGCGGCCCCCGGCCCGATCGAGTTGATGGCCCAGGCCGCCCGAGCGGCGGCCGACGACGCCGGCGCGCCGTCGTTGCTCGACCGGGTCACCTGGGTCGGCGCCGCTGCCGGTCTGTTCCGCTTCAAGGACCCTGCAGCCTCCGTCGCCGCGGCGCTCGGCATCCCGTCACCTCACACCGTGGTCGCCGCGATCAGCGGGACGTCACCCCAGGACCTGGTCGCTGTGGCCTGCGAACGCGTCGCGGCCGGTGACGTGGAGGTCGCGCTGGTCCTCGGGGGTGAGGCGCGGTGGACCGCTCAGCGGACCAGGCAGGAGGACGTGCCGCGGTCGTGGGACGAGGCGCCGGGGGATCGTGCGGACGAGGAGATCGGCGGGCTGGCGCCCGAGATGCTCGCAGAGATGGCGTCGACCGGCCCCGCCGCGGTGTCCTACGCGTTGTTCGAGGACGCGTTGCGTGTCCGTGCCGGTCGCAGCATCGCCGAGCAGCGGGATCACTGCGCCGGGTTGTGGGCACGTTTCTCTGCCGTCGCTGAGACCAACCCGTACGCGTGGGACCGGACGCACCACACGATGGGGGCGATCCGGGACACGTCCACGGCGAACCGCATGATCGCCTTCCCGTACACGAAGGCGATGGTCGCCAACAACACGGTCAACATGGCCTCGGCGTTGTTGATCGCGTCGCCGGAGGCTGCACGTACCGCCGGCGTGGTGACAGGGCGGATCGTGTACCCGCTGGTGGTCACGTCGTCGCACGAGACCTGGGAGATGCTCCGCCGCGACGACCTCGCTTCCACGCCGGCGCTCGCTGCGGCAGGGCACGCCGCGCTCGACCACGTCGGTCTGGATGTCTCCGATGTCGACCACGTCGACCTGTACGCATGCTTCCCGTCGATCGTGCAGATGTCATCCGCCGCGCTCGGGTTGTCGGAGGACCGGCAGCTCACCCAGACCGGCGGGCTCGGCTTCGCCGGCGCCGCGCTCAGCAACGCGGTCGGGCACTCCATCGCGGCGATCGTCGACCGGGTGCGTCGGGGAGGTGTCGGTCTCGTCCACGGCAACGGTGGCAGCGCCACCAAGCACTCGTTCGCGATCTACGCGCAGGATCCGACGGGCTCCTTCGAGTGGATCGACTGCCAGGACCGGGTGGACCTCGGTGAGCGCGAGGTCCTGCCGACGGACTTCGACGGGACCGTCGTCGTCGACGCCGCGACGGTCCGCTACGACCGCGAGGGACCGAGCAACGCGCTCGCTGCGGTGTGCTCCGATGACGGTCGACGAGCGTGGGCGACGAGCGAGGACCCGGAGCTCATCGCTCGGATCGAGTCCGAGGGGATCGCCGGTCGTGAGGTCCGTCGCCTCGCCGACGGCACCATGGCCCTCTGAGCTGGTCGGGGTGGGGTCAGGTCGCGAGGAGCTCCGCGGCGTCGAGGTCGAGGGCGTGGCGGGCGTGTCGTGACGCCATCGCCATGAACATGTCGTCGCCGCGTTCGGTGCGCTCCACGAGCATGGAGGCACCGACGGCCATGACGAGCCCGGCCCAGGTTCCCCGGCGGTACATCTCCCAGCAGCCCTCGCGGTCGATCGCCACCCCGGCGGCCAGAAGTCCACGGTGGTAGTGCTCGAACAACCCGGTCTCCTCGACCCGACGGACCTCCGGCAGCAGGCCGGCACCGACGAAGTAGGCAGCGTCCGCAGGGCCGGGGCCGACGGTGCAGGTCTGCCAGTCGAGCACCGCGACGGACCCGTCGGTGGGGTCGAACAGCAGGTTGTCGAGCCGGAAGTCGCCGTGCACGATCGTGGATGGTTCGCGGTCCTCGTAGAACGCCGGGAGCCGCTCGAAGACGATCCCACCCGCGGTGCGGACGTCGTCGTCGAGACGGTCCGCGTAGCGCTGGAGGAACCCGTTCCACAGGCCGGGCAGGAGTCCGATCATCATGTCCCGGGCCGGGCCGCGGTCACCGAGGAGCCATTCGATGTCGCGAAGCGTCGGATCCGCCCACCGCGGAGCGTGCAGCTCGACGAGCTCCGACAGCGCGGCGCGGGCCTGTCCCGGCGTGCATCCTGCGAGCTGGTCACCCGCCCTCGCCGGCGCGAGGTCGTCGAGCAGCAGGACGAAGGACCCGGTCGTCGTGTCGATCTCGGCCGCGTGCACCGTCGGTGTCCGGACGCCGAGCGTCGGCGCGAGCTCCTGGTAGAAGCGCACCTCCTTCTCGTAGGCCCGCAACATGAGCCCGGTGGCACGGCTCGTCGGATCCGTCGCCGGGAGCTTCGCGATCAGCCTGGTGACGGTTCCGTCGGCGTGGGTCACCAGGACCCGGTAGCTGTCGCACATCTGGCCGGTGCCGAGCGCGGTGGCATACAGCGCCGTCACCGCTGCGGGGCCGGTGAGACCGAGCGCGTCGTCCAGCCAGGCGGGCGTCATCTCTCCGATGACGTCGATGATCGTGATCGCCAACGCACCCCCGTTCCGACGACTCGACCCTCCATTGCCAGAAGGTAGACCGCCGAGCGTCGGACGCGGGGAGCCCCGGGTCCGCTGGGCGCGGACCCGGGGCTCCCGTCGTGCTCGGATGGTCCGGCTGTTCGACCTACTCGACGATGACGGCGGTGACCATGCCGAACATGCCGGTCTCACGTTCCGCGTGGTTGAGGATGTGGCAGTGGAACACCCACGTCCCCTTCTTGTTCGCGTTGAACATGACCGTGTATCGCTGGCCGGGCGCGACGAGGACCGTGTCGGCCCAGTACGGGCTGTCGAGCGGGATCCCGTCGACGGCGGTCACGAGCTGCGGGAACTGGTGCAGGTGCATCGGGTGCGACTGCAGGCCCTCGTTGTAGTAGGTCATCGTGACCCAGTCGCCTTCCTTGACGACGATCGGGGCCGTTGCGGGGAACGACTTTCCGTTGAGGGCGAAGCCGATCACGCCGGCGTCGTTCAGCACCATCGGGAAGTCCATGACCGGCTTCACGTCGTTCGGGATCGGCACGCCGGCGACGGTCCTGCCCTGGACCAGCGGCGTCGGGCCGACCTGGATCTGACCGAACATGCCGTTGGGCAGCGTCATCTGCCCGTGCAGGTGCGGGTGGTACATGCCCATCTCGGGCCGGTCGACCGTGAAGCGGTACGTGAAGTCCTCGCCCGGCTTGATCGGCGGCTGGGTGATCGGCGCCACGCCGTCCTGGTCGAACGGCACCGTGATGCCGTGCCAGTGGACGTCGGTCGCGACGGGCAGCTTGTTGTGGACGATCACCTCGATCGTGTCGCCGACGTCCAGCAGGATCCGTGGTGCCGGCACCATGCCGTTGTAGGTCCATGCCTTCACGGTCCGGCCGGCCTCGACCTCCCAGTCGGTGATCTCGGCGGTCAGCTCGAACTGCTTGGTGCCGTCGGCGAGGATCTTCGGCTCGAGGACCTGGTTGCCCTCGCCCTTCGTCTTCTCCGGGAACTTGGCGAACGAGTCGAGCATGTCCTGGTCCATCTGGGCGTAGTTCATGGACTCACCGCCCGAGCCCTCGGTCGGACCGCTCGCTGTGCTGTCGGAGCCAGCGGCGCCGCCCGAGTGGTCCATGCCCTCCATGACCTTGAGCGTCGCCTTCATGCCCGAGTCCTTGTGGCCCGGCACCTCGCAGGTGACCTCGTACTCGCCCGCCGCCACGTCGCCGAGGTCGAGCTGGACCGTCTTGCCGGTCCCGAAGGTCCCGGTGGTCTTGTCGAGCTTCTTGATCGTCAGGTCGTGGTCCATCGTGCCGGCGTTGGTCACCTCGAGCGTGATCGGCCCGGGTGACGCCATGAGGTTCCCCTCGATCTTGAACTCCGTGAGGGTGACCGGGATCGTCGTCCCGGCGCCGGTCCCCGACCCGGAGCCGGCGGTCGACGACCCCCCGGATGCGCCGTTGTCGCTGCGGGTGGCGACCAACACGATGCCGGCGATCACCGCCAGGCCGATCAGGTACACGGCGATGAGCATGCCGGTCGCCTTGGCCCAGGAGCGCTGTTCGCCGGTGGGTGGGGTCGTCTGCATCCAAGAGTCCTTTCGGTGCTGGCCGCCAGGTTCGGGCGGCGGGCGCCGCCTCGGGGAGACCGGTGTCCGCCATCGGTCTGTGAGCGGCGGGAACAGTACCGGATCGATGGTGGTCAGCCGACATCGGCAAATGGGTCGGCGCTCGGTCGGCCCCAGGGACCGTCGCTAGGGTTGGCCCATGACCCCTGACACCCCGACGGGACGGGACCAGTTCAACCTCGCGACGGTGAGCGAGGTCGTCGCCGGAGTGGTACCCGACCGGGAGGCGATCATCTTCGGTGACCGCCGGATCACATACGGGCAGCTCGCTGAACGGTCCAGACGCCTCGCGTCCTATCTGCACACGCAGGGAGTCGGCTGTCACACCGAGCGCTCGGAACTACGACCGCACGAGTCGGGACAGGACCACATAGCGCTCTACCTGTACAACGGCAACGAGTACATCGAGGGTCTGCTCGGCTGCGCCAAGGCGCGGGCAGTGTCGTTCAACGTCAACTACCGCTACGTCGCCGAGGAGCTGCGGTACCTGCTCGATGACGCCGCGACCTGCGGGATCATCTACCACGCCTCGTTCGCGCCGGTGGTGGCCGATCTGCTCGAGCGGATGTCAGCCGACGAGCGTGACCGGATCGCCGTCCTCGTGCAGGTCGCCGACGATTCGGGCGAGCCGTTGCTGGCGGGTGCCGTCGACTACGAGGAGGCGCTCGCCGGCGCGGATCCCGCGGGGCCGCCGGTCACGCCCGGGCCCGATGACCTCTACATCGTCTACACCGGCGGGACCACCGGCATGCCCAAGGGCGTGCTGTGGCGCCAGGACGACATCTTCATGAACGCGATGGGCGGCAAGGAGGTCGGCACCTGGATCGAGATGCAGTCCTATGACCAGATCGCCGAACGTGCGCGCAACAACGCGGGGTTCCGGCTCCTCGCGCTGCCACCGCTCATGCACGGTGCCGCGCAGTGGGCCGCGTTCATGATGTTGAACTCCGGATCGACGTTGATCCTGCCGGCGGGGCGGACCCTCGATCCGGCGGAGATCTGGAAGCTCGTCGAAGCCGAGGCCGTCCAGACCATCGCGTTGGTCGGCGATGCCATGGCACGACCGCTGATCGAGGAGCTGAAGCGGGGCGACTACGACGTGTCGTCGCTGTTCGTGCTCGGCAACGGCGGTGCGGTGTTGAGCACGTCGATCAAGGAGGAGTTCATCGAACTGCTGCCCGACCTCCTCATCAACGACTCGCTCGGTTCCTCCGAGGCTGGTGCCCAGGCGTCCACGTTGTCGAGCAAGGGTGGCGTCGCGGCCGCCGAGTTCCAGCCGGGACCGGGTGCGACGGTCGTCAGCGAGGACCTGACCGAGGTGCTCGACCCCGGTCACGAGGGCATCGGCTGGTCGGCGCAGAGCGGTGCGGTCCCGCTCGGCTACCTCGGCGACGCGGAGAAGACCGCCCGGACGTTCCCGACGATCGACGGTGTCCGCTACTCGGTGCCGGGCGACCGCGCGATCCGGCGGTCAAACGGGGTGATCGAGCTCCTCGGACGTGACTCCCAGTGCATCAACTCCGGCGGCGAGAAGATCTTCGTCGAGGAGGTCGAGCAGGCGATCCTGTCCCATCCCGACGTCGTGGACGTGCTGGTCGCCGGTCGGCCGAGCGAGCGGTGGGGCAACGAGGTCGTCGCGGTGGTGCAGCTCGCCGACGGAATCGAACCCGACGAGGACGCGCTCGCTGCGCACGCCGGGCGCTCCGTCGCTCGCTACAAGCTGCCCAAGGCGTGGGTGTTCGTGGAGCGCATCGAGCGCTCGCCGTCGGGCAAGGCCGACTACCGCTGGGCCAAGCAGCTCGCCGCTGGGTCAGCCGACTGACCATCCGGGGACTCCGGACGACCGGGTGACACGGAGCCACCCGCCGTCCTGCTGCATCATCGCATCGAATCAGGTGATGCTATGATGCACCGATGCGGACGACCGTCACCTTGGACCCTGACACCGAGCACTTGATCCGTCGTCGCATGCGGGAACGAGGGATGTCGTTCAAGGAGGCGCTCAACGACGCCATCCGCAGTGCCAGTTCGTCACCCCGTGCAGAGTTCGTGACCGAGACGGCCTCGATGGGGGAATCGCGGATCAACCTCGACCGTGCGTTGCAGGTCGTCGCCGACCTCGAAGACGACGAGCTCGTTCGACGGATGCGGGCCGGGTCGTGAGGCTGGTCGATGCCAACGTGCTGCTCTACGCGGTGAACCGCGACGCTGCCCACCACGAGACGGCTCGCAGGTGGTTGGATCGCTCCCTTTCTGGCGATGCCACCGTGGCGTTCGCCTGGGTCGCATTGCTCGCATTCGTGCGGCTGTCCACGAAGGTCGGATTGTTCCCGGCGCCGCTGAGCGTCGAGGGAGCCTTCGACCGCGTGGATGCATGGACCACGGCCGATCCAGCGGTGATCGTGGAGCCGACCCCGGATCACGCGAGGATCGTGCGCCGACTGCTCGGCCCGACCGGGGCGGGAGCAAACCTCGTGAACGACGCACACCTCGCTGCGCTGGCGGTCGAGCACCGTTGCAGCGTCGTGTCGTACGACAACGACTTCTCACGCTTCGAAGGCGTCGTGTGGGAGCGACCCGGCGGCTGACGACCTGCGCCCGGACACCAGGGGTTCGGGTCAGATCGGTGGGTTCGGGTCAGATCAGTCCGGGCGCCGCGTGGGATGGCTCAGAGCTGGTCCAGCGGCTGGGCATCGTCAGCTCGGTCGCTCGGGTGGATCGAGCGCGGCCGAGATCACCGCCACCACGTCATCCGCATAGGAGCTGGTGATGTCGCCGCCGACCTGGACCACCGACATCAGGATCGACAGGGTCATCCCGACGAGGCCGTTGGCGATCGTGTCCGGGTCGATGTCGTGGCGCACCGTCCCGGCGAGCTGATCGGCGCGCAGTCGCTCCGCGCACAGCTTGCGCACCTCGGCAAGGGTCGGGATGCCGAGCACGCGGACGGTCACCTCGGGTTCGAGTCCCGCGAGCAGGCGTCGCGCGAGCGGGTGGGCCTCGACGACGTCGAGCAGGCTGAAGATGAGCTGCGTCTGCCAGTCCTCGATGCGGTCGTCGTCGAGGACCGGCAGGAACCCTTCGCTGATCACCCCCGCGGCGTCCTCGTCCACCGCCGCGAGGAACAGCGCCTCCTTGTTGGGGAAGTACGAGTAGGCGACGGTGCCGCCGACGCCGGCGTCGCGGGCGATGTCCGCGACGGACGTGGACCGGTAGCCGTCGCGCCCGAAGCGGGCGATCGCCGCGTCGAGGATCGAGCGGCGAGTCTGGGCGCCCTTCGAGTCCGGTCGGGGATGTGCCTCCCTGTCCACGGGACCAGCCTAGTAGAAAAGCGAGGGATTGAGGCTTTCTCTCAGATCGTCTAGTGTGGTCGCGGTGCCGGATCTCCTCGAACGACCGACCTCTGACGGGCCCCGCAGCGAGGCCGTCTCACCGTCGACGTCGGTTCCGGTCCGACGGATCTCCTTCGACGAGGCGCTCGCGACCGCACCCAGGTACTTCGCCTCCGACGAGGACCTGCTCGACAGCCACCTCGCTGTTGCGCTGTCGACCGTGTTCCCCGATGGCGAGGACTTCTTCGTCCGTTCCGTGCGTCACTACCGGGACCGCGTCGAGGACCCGGAGCTCAGACGCCAGATCGCGGGGTTCATCGGCCAGGAGTCCGTCCACGGGCGCGAGCACCGGATCTTCAACCGACGGATGGCCGAGGTCGGATATCCCACGAAGGAAGGCGAGTGGATCACGCGTACGGCGCTGGAGTGGCGGACGAAGCTCCTGCCGGCCAGCGCCAACCTCGCGGCGACCGCCGGGCTCGAGCACTTCACCGCGACCATCGCCGAGGTGCTCCTGACCAGCGAGGAGGCCCGCGGCCGCTTCGGCGACGACGCCGTCCGACACCTGTTCCTCTGGCACGCCCTCGAGGAGTCCGAGCACAAGGCCGTCGCCTTCGACGTCTACAAGGCGATCGGCGGATCCGAACGGTTGCGGGTCTGGACGATGGTTGGACTCCGCTACGGCTTCGTCGCAGGCACGGCGGTCAGCATGGCGCTGTCGGTGGCGCGCGATCGGGGCGCGTACGAGAAGGGCCGGCTCCGCGCGAGCTGGAAGCGGTTCAAGCGCAACCCGCTCATCAGCCGCGACGTGTGGAACCGGCTCAAGGACTACGACCGGGCGGACTTCCACCCCGACGACCACGACACCACCCAGCTCGTCGCCGAGTGGCGTGATCGGCTCTTCGGCGGCGCCGGCGAGCTCAACGACCTGCTCACCAGCCGTCCGGCCGCCGAGGCCTGACCGAACCGCGGAGGGTTGCGGACCACCATGAGCCCCACCACGCACGACGCCGTCACCGATCCGGAACACGGCAGTGGCCCGGAGCACGTCGACGTGCTGATCGTCGGCGCCGGCCTCTCCGGGATCGGCGCGGCGCACCACGTCCAGACCCGCTGCCCGTGGGCCACCTACGCGATCCTCGAGTCCCGTGACTCGATCGGCGGGACGTGGGACCTGTTCCGCTATCCCGGCATCCGGTCGGACTCGGACATGTTCACGTTCAGCTACTCCTTCCGCCCGTGGCAGGGGGAGAAGTCGATCGGTGACGGCCACACGATCCTGCAGTACCTGAAGGACACAGCAGCGGAGGACGGCAGCGATACCCACATCCGCTTCCACCACCGGGTGGTCCGTGTCGAGTGGTCGACCACGGATGCTCGTTGGACTGTGACGGCGGAACGTACCGACACCGGCGAGACCGTCGTCCTCACGTGCTCGTTCCTGTTCTCCTGCACCGGCTACTACCGCTACGACCGCGGCTACGTGCCGGACTTCGAGGGCATGGACGACTTCGAGGGGCAGATCGTGCACCCGCAGTTCTGGCCCGAGGACCTCGACGTGTCCGGCAAGCGGGTCGTCGTGATCGGCAGCGGCGCCACCGCGATCACCCTCGTGCCCAGCCTCGCCCCGACCGCCGGTCACGTCACGATGCTGCAGCGTTCCCCGACCTACGTCGTGTCCCTGCCGAACCGCAACCCGGTTGCGGACGTGCTCCGCACGGTGCTGCCGTCACAGGTCTCGGGTCCGGTGCTGCGCTGGGGTCTGGCGCTCGGGACGCTTGGGACGTTCCAGCTCTCCCGACACCGACCCGAGTCGGTCAAGAGGCTCCTGCGCCGCCGCCTCGCCCGGCAGCTCCCCGACGGCTACGACGTCGACACGCACTTCACGCCCCGGTACGAACCCTGGGACCAGCGCCTCTGCGTCGTGTCCAACGGCGACATGTTCAAGCGGATCTCCGACGGCAGTGCCTCGGTCGTCACCGGCGACATCGACCGCTTCACCCCCACCGGGATCCGCCTCACCTCCGGTGAGGAGCTGGAGGCGGACGTGATCGTCCCCGCGACCGGGCTCGACCTCCTGTTCATGGGAGGGATGGACGTCGTCGTGGACGACGTGGAGGTGGACCCCTCGGAACGGCTCACCTACAAGGGGATGATGGTCGAGGGGGTTCCGAACCTGGCGCTCGCCGTCGGGTACGTCAACGCGTCGTGGACGCTGCGGTCCGACCTGATCAGCGAGTACGTGTGCCGGTTGCTCAACCACATGCGCCGCAGCGGTCTGCGCCAGTGCACCCCGACGCCGACCGACGGCCAGCCGGACCGCGTGCCGCTCCTCGGCCTGACCTCGGGCTACATCGTCCGGAGCCAGGATCGCTTCCCGAAGCAGGGTGATCGCAACCCGTGGCTCGTCACCCAGAACTACCTCACCGACTACCGCCTGATGAGGCGCAGCAGCGTCGTGGATCCGGAGATGGTCTTCTCCAACCCCCGGGTTGCGACGACGGATCACCAGGACAGGACCGACCAGGACAGGACCGACCAGGACCCGAGCGCCGGCCGCGTGCCGGCGCCGACAGGAGCATGACGATGAGAGAGCTACGTGGACGGGTGGCGGCCATCACCGGAGCCGGGTCGGGCATCGGCCGCGCGCTGGCGATCGAGCTCGCGGGGAAGGGCGTGCACCTGGCCCTCACCGACATCGACACCGAGAGCCTCGCCGAGACCGTCGCCGCGTGCGAGGGCCACGGGGTCAAGATCACCTCGCAACGCCTCGACGTCGCCGACCGTGATGCGATCTACACCTGGGCCGATGCGGTGGTGGAGGAGCACGGCCAGGTGAACCTCCTGTTCAACAACGCCGGGGTCGCGCTCGTCGCCGACATCGCGACGATGTCCGACGAGGACCTGCACTGGTTGGTGGACATCAACCTCTGGGGTGTCGTGAACGGCTGCCGGGCGTTCCTGCCGCACCTGGAGGCGTCCGGTGAGGGCCACATCGTCAACCTGTCGAGCGTGTTCGGCCTGATCAGCATCCCGTCGCAGTCCGCGTACAACCTCGCGAAGTTCGGCGTGCGGGGCTTCTCCGACGCCCTGCGGATGGAGCTCGAGATCGCCGACAGCTGCGTGTCGGTGACGACCGTGCACCCCGGTGGCGTCAAGACCAACATCGCGCGCCAGGCCCGCAAGGATCCGGGCACCGAGGTCCCGACCCGGCCGGGCCAGGACCTCGGTGACGCGTTCGAGCGCATCGCCCGCACCACCCCCGAGGACGCCGCCCACCAGATCATCGCGGGGGTCCAGGGGAACCGTCGCCGCACCCTCGTCGGCTTCGACGCGAAGGTCATCGACTTCGTGTCACGGCTGCCGGCCGGGTTCTACCAGCGGGTGCTCGTCAACGGGGTGCGGCTCGCCGGTCGGTTCTCCTGACCGACCGAACGCGCCGACGCTGAGAAGACGGGACGGTTGTGCGAAGCTCCGACGCTGTGGAAACCAACTTCCGAGGGCCCTTCACCGACGGTCCGCCCCCATCCGCGTTGCACGTGGAGGCCCCGCCGCTCGAGGCGTTCCACCTCGTCGACATCTGGCGATCGATCGTCGCGGTCGTGGTGCTGTCGTGGTCGGTGCTCGCCGCACTCGCCGGCCGGGTGCTGCGCCGTTGTCGGACGACGGTGATCCAGACGGCGTGCGACGGTCTCGTCGACGGCTTCATCCACCTCGGCCCCACGTTCGTGAAGGGCGGCCAGATCATCGCCAGCTCCGGCGGCATGTTCCCCGCGGTGCTCGCGGAGGCAGCCCGGCGTTGCCTCGACGAGGTCCCGCCGTTCCCCGTCGAGCAGGTGCGCGAGACGATCGCTGCGGACCTCGGTGCTCCGGTCGAGCAGGTCTTCGCCTCCTTCGACGACGTGCCGCTGTCCGCAGCCTCGATCGGCCAGGTGCACGCCTGCACCTTGCGTGACGGGCGCACAGCGGTGGTGAAGGTCCAACGCCCCGACATCCGCGATCAGATGGCCACCGACCTCCGCAACATGTACCGGATCGCCGCGGTGATCGAGTGGACACCGTGGGGACGGACCTCTGGCGCCCGCGGGATCATCCGGGACCTCCACGCGGTGACGTTCCGAGAGCTCAACCCGGCGCTCGAGGCCTACCAGCAGGACGTGTTCCGATCGAACATCGGTGCGTTCGGCGACAACACCCTCATCACCGCACCTGAGGTGTACTGGGACCACTGCGGCCCACGGACCATCTGCATGGAGCGTGTGTACGGCATCCCGATGGACCACTTCGACGAGCTCGTCGAGCGCGACATCGACGGCCAGTCGGTGCTGCGGCGGGGAGCGAAGGTCTGGGCCGAGGCTGCGATGGTCCACGGTCCGTTCCACGGTGACATGCACGCCGGCAACATCTGGGTGCTCGACGACGGACGCGGCTGCTACCTGGACTTCGGGATCATGGGTGAGCTGACGCCGGAGTGGCGATCGGTCCTGAAGGACCTCTTCTACACGTGCGCGTTCGACCTGGACTTCTCGCGGGTCGCCCGGGCCTACCGCGCCGTCGGAGCGATCCCGGCGGACATGGGCACCGACGAGGAGCTGGGCGTCTTCCTCAACATGGTCCTCGGGCCGATGCTGAACGACGGGTTCGGCAGCATCGACGTCGCTGCGCTCGTCGCGCAGTCGCTCGAGATGCTCAAGACCTACCAGGCGTCGATCCCCCAGGAGCTCGCCCTCATCGCGAAGCAGCTCCTCTACATCGATCGGTTCACGAAGTTCCTGGCTCCGGACTACTCGATCACGACCGATCCGTTCATCGTGCAGAACATCTTCCCGGCCGAGGCGGAGGCGAAGGCGAAGGAGCTGGGCATGGTGCTCGACGACACCGATCCGGGGTTCATCCTCGGCGAGGGACCCTCGGGGACCGACGCCGGTGATGCGGTGACCGATGGCGGTCCGCCCCGTGAGGTCGCGACAGTGGTGGATGACGCGTCCAGCGGGTAGGTGGAGGTCATGACCTCTGAACCCACCACCCCGGCAACGCCCGGCGGCGCTCCCGTCATCGGAGAGGTCCCGTCCAGCACGGGCGGGCCCGTCGACCTCGATCGCATCCTCGGACGCATCCCCGTCGTGTTGGTCTTCCTGGAACCGCCCGACGACGAGGCGGCCCGTCAGGCGTTGCGCGGGATGGGTGCGCACCTCGTGGACTTCGGTCACGACCGGGTGCAGCTGCTCGCTGTCGCGAACCGACCGGTCCCGGAGGTGGAGGGTCTCGACGACATGGTGGAGGGCAACGTGCGGATCCTCGCCGATCCGGACGGGACGCTCGCGTCGCGGTTCGGCGGTGCCTATCTGGCGGACCAGCCGACCACGGTGCTCGTCGACGTGCACGGCCGTGTCCGGGAGACGTGGACCGACCATCCGGGTCCGGAGCTCGCGGCCGAGCTCCTGCGTCGGGTCGAGGCCTACGAGGAGTGATCGGGGTGCCGGATCCGGACGTATCCGGCCGGTAGCTCACGGAAGGACTCGGCCAGGGCGGGGAGCAGCTCGCCGTGGGTGCTGGTGGTCCGCCAGAGCATGGCGATCTCGCGATTCGGAACCGGTTCGCGGAAGCGCAGGAGGCGGACATCGGGCGAGGTCGGGACCGGCGGCCGCACCGAGAGCTCGGGCAGCAGGGTGACTCCGACACCGGCAGCCACCATCTGGCGGAGCGTCTCCAAGCTGGTGGCACGGAAGCCGCGACGCTCCGATGCTCCGACGATGCGACACACGCTGAGCGCCTGATCCCGAAGGCAGTGGCCCTCCTCGAGCAGCAGCAGCTGTTCGCCGCTGAGCGCCGAGACGTCGATCGGTCCGTCGTGATCGGCCAACGGGTGCGCTGCCGGGACCGCGAGCAGGAAGTCCTCGGTGAACAGCGGCTCGACGTGCAGGCCCGGATCGTGGACGGGCAGCGCGAGGACTCCGACGTCGAGGCCGCCGTCGCCGAGCCGGGAAAGCACGACCTCGGTCTTCTCCTCGACGAGCAGCAGCTCGAGTTTCGGGAAGCGGTCCCGGACCGTTCCCACCACGTGCGGGAGCAGGTAGGGCCCGAGGGTCGGGAACAGACCGATCCGGAGTGATGCAGCGTCGGGATCCGCGGCACGTCGGGCGATGTCGCGGATGTCCGAGGTCTCCCTCAGCACGGCTCGGGCATGCTCGACGACCGCGTCGCCGGCGGTGGTCAGGATCGCCCCGCTCCGACCGCGTTCGACGAGCGTCACGCCGAGCTCCCGTTCCAGCTTCTTCAACTGGGCCGACAGCGTCGGTTGGCTCACGAAGCACGCCTCGGCCGCCCGACCGAAGTGGTGGTGGTCCGCGATCGCGACCAGGTACTCGAGGTCACGGAGGTTCACACCGCCACGACCTCACCGGTCGGTTCGGTGGCTTCGGTGCGGATCATGTGGTCGAACGCGCTGAGCGCTGCTGTGGCTCCGGCTCCCATGGCGACGACGATCTGCTTGAACGGAACGGTCGTGCAGTCACCTGCGGCGAACACTCCAGGTACCGACGTGCGGCCGTGGTCGTCGATCACGACCTCCCTGCCCGCCGACAGCACGACGGTCCCGTCGAGCCATTCGGTGTTGGGCAGGAGGCCGATCTGGACGAACACGCCGTCGAGCTCGACGGTGCGGGCGGTTCCGGTGGTGCGATCCTCGACGACGAGACCCGTGACCTTGGCGCCGTCGCCGAGCACCTCGGTGGTCAACGAGCTCACGAGGACCTCCACGTTCGGCAGGCTGTGGAGCTTGCGTTGCAGGACGTCGTCGGCTCGGAGCCGGTCGTCGAACTCGATGAGCGTGACGTGGGCGGTGATGCCCGCCAGGTCGATGGCTGCCTCGACGCCGGAGTTGCCGCCGCCGATCACCGCCACGCGCTTGTTCCTGTACAGCGGACCGTCGCAGTGCGGGCAGTACGCGACGCCCTTGTTGCGGTACTCCTGCTCGCCGGGTACGCCCATGGTGCGCCAACGTGCGCCGGTCGACAGCACGACGGTCCGGGACCTCAGCACCGCGCCGTTCTCCAGCTCGACTCCGACCGGGTCACCGGCCGAGGACGCCGGGATGAGACGGACGGCCCGTTGCAGGTTCATCACGTCCACGTCGTAGTCGTGCACGTGCTGTTCGAGGGCCGCGGCCAGCTTGGGGCCCTCGGTGTAGCTCACGGAGATGAAGTTCTCGATCGCCATCGTGTCGAGCACCTGGCCGCCGAAGCGCTCCGCCACCACGCCGGTCGAGATCCCCTTGCGCGCGGCGTAGATGGCAGCGGCGGCACCGGCGGGCCCACCGCCGATGACAAGCACGTCGAAGACGTCCTTCCGGGCGAGCTCAGCGGCCCTGCGCTCGGCGGAGGCGGTGTCGAGCTTCGCCACGATCTCGTCGAGCGTCATCCGACCCTGTCCCCATGGCTCGCCGTTGAGGAACACCGACGGGACGGCCATGACCTGACGTGCCTCGACCTCGTCGGGGAACAGGGCGCCGTCGATCGCGGTGTGGTGGATGTCGGCGTTGAGCACGCTCATCAGGTTGAGCGCCTGCACGACGTCCGGGCAGTTCTGGCACGACAGCGAGAAGTACGTCTCGAAGTGCAGCTCCCCGGGGAGCTCCTCGATCTGGCGGACCGTCTCGGCGGACGCGGTCGACGGATGGCCGCCGACCTGCAACAGGGCGAGCACGAGGGAGGTGAACTCGTGGCCCATCGGGATGCCGGCGAAGCGCACCGACACGTCGGTGCCGGCCCGCACGATCGCGAAGCTCGGCCGACGCTCGTCGTCATCTGTTCGTTCGACGGTGATCCGCGTCGACATCGCTGCGATCTCGTCGAGCAGCTCGGCCAGCTCACGCGACTTGGGTGAGTCGTCGAGTGAGGACCTCAGGACGATCGGTCGGGTCACCTTCTCCAGGTGGGTCCGCAGTTGGTCGGCGATGGCGGGGTCGAGCATTGGGAGCCTC
>CAYSCB010000014.1:0-18867 GCA_964429335.1 uncultured Aquihabitans sp. | reverse complement strand
GGTCGGACTGGGACACGGCGGGGCCTCGGTAAAGCTCGTGCTCGGAGGCAGGGGGCGCGGCGGTTGCCCGCTCGTGTACTCGATGGTGTCGCTGCGCGCACCGTCGTTCGTCTTCGACGATCCCGTCTGGCCCGACGGGTTGGACCGCACAGCGCTGGACCCGTACTACGACCGAGTTGAACAGCAGCTCGGTGTCACGCAACTCTGCTGGGAGGGCGCAGCCGGGGTGGACGACTGGCGGACGTGCTCCAAGCGCGACGCAGCGTTCGCGACGATGTGCGAACGCGCGGGGGTGAGCTGCGATCCGGTCCCCTCGGCGATCAACACCAACTGCGGGAACCTCGGCTGGTGCACGACCGGGTGCATCCGACACAGCAAGAACTCCGTCGACCTGCGCTACATGCAGCCTGCCGAGGATCTGGGCGCGCGCATCCACACCGGAGTGCAGGCGTTGTCGGTGTCGCCGGCCGCAACGGCGACGTCACGACGCTGGGTCCTGCGGTGCGCGACCGGCGAGGTGGCGGCCGATCACGTCGTGCTCGCCGCCGGAGCGGTGGGCACGCCGGGGCTCCTGCTGGGGAGTGCATCCGCGTTGCCCGGTGGGATCTCCACCCATGTCGGTCGCAACCTCTCCCGTGGCGGCGACATGCTGGTACCGGTCGTCCTCCCCGAGGACCTGGGCCTCGACGACATGGAGATGCTGCCGGGCAAGGTCATCGGATCGTGCTCGTTCCAGTACCTCTTCGAGCCGCCGCCCGGGTTCGGGTCGGACTGGCCGCGCTTCGTCCTGCAGCCGATGATGGTCCTGCCGATGATCTCGGCGCTGGTCACCGCCGATCCCGACGGCGACGGTCCCGACGGCGACATGCGCTCCTTCGGGGAGCACCAGAAGCACCTGATGGCGCACTGGGGGGACCGGCTGCTGCACATCGGGGTCATGGGCATGGACGGCATGGACGGCCGGGTGGAGCTGCTCGCCGGAATCCCGACGGTGTACTTCGACACCTCCGAGCAAACCCGAGCGCTGTTCGCAGCGGCTCGAGCCGCGATCCACCACGTGTTCGACCGGGGTCCCGGTGGTCGGGCCCTGCCATCCTTCGACGAGCTGCGCCCGGACTCCCTCGCACTGCACCCGCTCGGCTCAGCGCGGCTGGCCGACTCCGTCGCCGACGGTGCCGTCGACCCGTCAGGTCGGGTGTTCCGGGCCGATGGGACAGTCCACGACGGCCTCGTGGTGGCCGACGCGTCCTTGATGAGCTCACCCATCGCCGTCAACACGTCGCTGACCACAGCGGCGCTGTCGGAGATGGTGGCAGAACGCCTGCTGGTGTGAGGGAGAGCGCGTGACATGACTTCGGGACCCGGCTTCTTCCAAGGACGACGCGACTCCGGTGGAGCCGCCGGCGCCCGCCGCCGGATGGTCGAGCGCGACATCGCCGGTCGCGGCGTGCGCGACCGCGGTGTGCTGGCGGCGATGCGGATCGTGCCCCGCGAGCGCTTCGTACCCGAGGAGATGGCCGAGTTCGCATACGACGACCACCCGTTGCCGATCGCCGCCGGCCAGACGATCTCCCAGCCGTACATCGTCGCCCTCATGGCCGAGGCCGCCGAGGTCGGACCGGGGGACCGCGTGCTCGAGGTCGGTACCGGTTCCGGCTACGGCGCAGCGGTGTTGAGTCGGACCGCCGGTGAGGTGTGGACCATCGAGCGGCACGAGGTGCTGGCGGCCGGAGCACGCACCGTCGTCGCTGACCTCGGCTACGACAACGTGCACGTCGTCGTCGGCGACGGGACCCTCGGCTACCCGGAGGCGGCACCGTTCGACGCCATCGTCGTCACAGCCGGCGGACCGGACGTGCCCACTGCGCTGATCGAGCAGCTCGCCGAAGGTGGACGGCTGGTGATCCCCGTCGGAGCAGAGGGCCGGGGCCAGGAGCTCGTGCGCGTCCGGCGTCATGGTGACCGCTTCGACGAGGAGGATCTGGGCGCGGTCCGCTTCGTGCCGTTGATCGGTGCCCAAGGGTTCGCCAGTGACGACGATGACGATGACGAGAGAGAGGTCGATCCACCGCCTCCCGCCCGGGTCGTCCGCGGCCCGGGTCCGAGCGGTCCACACGGCCTGAGCGGGTTGGTCGCCGAGGAGGCCGAGCCGTTCGACTCCATCGTCCATGCGGACATGGGAGCCTTGCTCGAACGCATCGGTGACTGCCGGGTCGTCCTGCTCGGCGAGGCGTCGCACGGGACCTCGGAGTTCTACCGGATGCGGGCGCACATCACGCGGGAGCTCGTCCTGCGCAAGGGCTTCACGGTGGTCGCCGTCGAGGCCGACTGGCCGGACGCGGCGCGAGCGGACGCGTGGGTCCGTAACCGGCCGCCGTATCCGCCGGAGTTCAGGGCGTTCGAACGGTTCCCGGCGTGGATGTGGCGCAACCACGAGGTCGCGACGTTCCTCGCATGGCTGCGTGAGCACAACGCGGACCTCGAGGATCCGGCGGCACAGGTGGCCTTCTGCGGACTCGACGTGTACTCCATGTTCACCTCGCGGGACGCGGTGCTGGACTATCTGGACCAGGTCGACCCCGACGCCGCAGCGACGGCACGTGAGCGCTACTCGTGTCTGACACCCTGGGAGCACGACCCGGCACGCTACGGACGCGCCGTGGTCACCGGACGGTTCGCCGGTTGCGAGGCAGGTGTGACCGCGACCCTGACCGACCTGCTCCGACAACGACTCGACTACGTCGCCCGCGATGGCGACGCCTTCCTGGACGCGGTGCAGAACGCCGCGGTCGTCGCTGATGCGGAGCGCTACTACCGCAGCATGTACTACGGCTCGGTCGAGTCGTGGAACCTGCGCGACCAGCACATGTTCGAGACCCTCCAGACGGTGCGCGCCCACCGCGGTCCAGCCACGAAGGTCGTGGTGTGGGAGCACAACTCCCACATCGGCGATGCGTCGGCGACGGAGATGGGTGCGCGGGGAGAGCACAACGTCGGGATGCTGTGCCGGCGTGAGTTCGGCGACGACGCCTACCTGATCGGATTCGGCACCGACCACGGGACCGTCGCGGCGTCGAGCGAATGGGGTGGGGATCTCGAGATGAAGGCGGTGCGGCCGTCGCTCGCGGGGAGCTACGAGCGTGTCTGTCACGACTCCCGTGTGCCCGCCTTCCTGTTGCACCTCCGTGATCCCGAACGTGGCGAGCTCCGTTCGGAGCTGATGGCACCGCGGCTCGAGCGTGCCATCGGGGTGATCTACCGACCGGAGACGGAGTTGCAGAGCCACTACTTCCAGGCGGTGCTCCCCCAGCAGTTCGACGAGTACGTCTGGATCGACGACACCACACCGGTCCGGCCGCTCGCATCGGAGCGGTCGACCGAGGCCCCCGACATGTTCCCGTTCGGCCTCTGACGTTCAGATCGTCGGCGTTCAGATCGTCGGCGTTCAGATCAGCAGAGCGAGCACCGCGGCGGCGACGATGACGACGACGAGGCACAGGACGGCGAGGAGGATCGTTCGACCCCTGCTGCGCACCGGCCGCATGGAGAGCACCCGGGTCGTCGACATGTCGACCGGGCCGATCGCCGAATGGCCTGTCGACGTCGATGGACGGCTGCCGGTGCTGGATGACCTGCCGGAGCTGGTGGTGGTGCTGACGGCTGCCGACCGGCGAACCGAGCTCGGCTTCGTCAGGTCGATCGTCACCTGGCGGCCGTCGTCGACCTCGACGAGCGACGCTGCTGCGGCCGGGTCCGCAGCGCGGGTGGGGGCCGGTGAGCCGAGCGAGGAACGCAACGCCACGACGAGCTCCTCCAGGAACGCGGAGGCGACGGACAACTCCAGCGTGCGGCCGTCGTCGGTCCTGATCTCGACGAGGCGGTGCAGCGTCGTCGCCGGTTGGGCCTCCTCCTGAGACGTGAGCTGGTCGGGCAACACGATCTCCTCGACCGCACGGACCTGGACCAACGGCACATGCCAGGAGCCCTGACGATCATCGGGCAGCACGACGAGCTCGCCGTCGGCGACGCCGACGACCCCGGAACGCCACTGGACATCCGGTGGCCAGCGGAACGCTGCTGCAGCCGTGTTCGACGGGCCGATGATCATGGGCTTCGAATGCGGGCCGACGTCAGTTCTTCGGCTGGTCGGTGGGGAAGGTGAAGCTGCCACCGAACTTGCCGTAGTCCGATGTCGTGACGCCGTTCGCCGTGCTGCCGCTGTAGGAGCTCTCACCAGGTGCGATCTCAGCAGCGACGGTGCCGCCCTTGGCCAGGGTGATCAGCCCGGCGTGGACAGCGGCGGTGCACACCGAGGAGTCGTCGGTGTAGGGACCACTGCCCCAGACGGAGCCCGGCTGGCCGGCCGGGGAGCACGCGACGGTGACCCGGGTGCCGTCGTGGCCCCGTTGATCGGAGAGGTTCTTCGACCAGGACTCTGCCGGGACGGCGAAGCTCACGCTCCCGGGCGGGGCGGCCGGGAAGGTGAAGCTCCCCGCGAACGTGCCGTAGGGGGACGACGTCACACCGTTGGCGACGCCACCGTCGAAGGAGTCGCGGCCCGGTCCGATCTCGTAGGTGACGGTCCCGCCCTTGTCGAAGGTGATGAGCCCCGACTGGACCGCCGCGGTGCAGACCGAGGAGTCGTCGGTGTAGATCCCCGCGCCCCACACCGTGTCGGCCTCGCCTCCGGCCGGGCAGGCCTGCTCGTGCGTGGTGCCGTTCTGGCCCCGGAACTGCTGTGCGTCCTGGCGCCACGCCTCCGACGCTGCGCCGCTCGACGCGGTGGTGTTCGACGCGGTGGTGTTCGACGCGGTGGTGTTCGACGCGGTGGTGCTGGATGTGACAGCGGTCGTCGACGGCCGTGTCGCCGACTTCGAGTCCGTGGCGTCGTCACCGCCGCAGGACCCCGCGACGAACGCCGTAGCGGCGAGGAATGCCACCGTCGCTGTTCGGTAGCGGTTCCGCTTCGGATGCTCCATCGTCGCCCTCCAGGTTCGTTGCCGGCTCGGCTCGTGCCGATGCGTGAGCGCGTCCGTGAGTCTGTCAGGTCGCAGCGTTCAGGCGAGCGGCCACACGATCCGGGTCCGCCACCGGCTCGGATCGGGTTCTGCCGAGGGGTCGGTGAGGTACACCTCCCACATTCCGACCGCGAGCTCCAGTCCCTCAGCTGCAACCCACGCCAGCAGCTCCTGGTAGGTCGACGCGAGCGAATCGAACGGCCCGACGTGGATGCCGACGACCGCCCGGCCACCCGGGAGCTCCATCGGTTCCACCTCGCCTCGGGCAACGACGGGGCCGGAGACCGGGAAGCCGACGGCGACCTCGACCGTCGCACCCGGGGAGCGTGGGTAGTAGCCGAACGGTGGACCGGTGAGGGCCAGACCCTGTTCGGCGACGACGTGCATCACCTCTGGGATGGCCCTGTCGAAGACGCCCGTCAACTCGTCCATCGGCACCTCGGCCCTGACGACGGCTGCCGGGAGGGGGTCGATGGACTCGATCTCGAACGTCGTCACGGTCGCCTCCGGGTGTCGTTGTCGGCTCCCCGCATCTTCGCAGATCCGTTGCCCCGACCGGTCCGAATCCACGGAGAGCTGGCCGGACCCGTCGGCGGTCGACCACGATGTTCGCCATGAAGCTCCGGCACGTGGCAGGCCTGGTCGGCGGCGGGTTGGCAGGCGTCGCCGCGTGGGATCTCGTCCAACGACGACACGCCGTGCTGCGCAACTTCCCGGTCGTCGGGCACCTCCGGTTCGTCCTCGAAGCGATCGGACCGGAGCTGCGCCAGTACATCGTCACCGACAACGACCAGGAGAAGCCGTTCAGCCGGGACCAGCGGCGATGGGTCTACACGTCGTCGAAGTCGACCGACCGGTACTTCGGCTTCGGGACCGACAACGACCTCGAGCGCGTCCACAACTACGTCATCATCAAGCACTCGGCCTTCCCGGTGTCGGCGCCGGCCGACGAGCCGACCCATCCCGACCCGGCGAGGGTGCTGCCCGCAGCGAAGGTGCTCGGCGCGGCCCGTGGTCGCGCTCGGTCGTTCCGTCCGTCGTCGGTGGTGAACATCTCGGCGATGAGCTTCGGCTCGTTGAGCGGCGCCGCGGTCCGGGCGCTCAACCAGGGGGCCGCCCTCGCCGGTGCTCTGCACACGACGGGTGAGGGTGGGATCTCGCCACACCATCTGGAGGGTGGCGACCTCGTGTGGCAGGTGGGCACCGGGTACTTCGGGTGTCGGGACGACGACGGTTCGTTCAGCCTCCGACGGCTCGTGGACCGTGTGGAGGCGACGCCGTCGGTGCGCGCGATCGAGATCAAGCTGAGCCAGGGGGCGAAGCCGGGCCTCGGTGGGATGCTTCCCGGGGTCAAGGTCACGCCCGAGATCGCCGGGATCCGGGGCATCCCGGTCGGGGTCGACTGCCGGAGCCCCGCTGCGCACACGGCGTTCGACGATGTCGACGGGCTGTTGGACCTGGTCGAGTCGATCGCTGATGCGACCGGACTGCCGGTCGGGATCAAGTCCGCCGTCGGCGAAGGTCCGTTCTGGTCCGAGCTCGCCGATCGCATGTCGGCGACGGGCCGCGGCGTCGACTTCGTGACCATCGACGGGGGAGAGGGCGGCACCGGCGCTGCACCCCTGGTGTTCAGCGATCACGTCGCACTGCCGTTCAAGTGGGCGTTCCCACGCGTCTACCGGGAGTTCGCCGAGCGGGACCTCCACCACGGCGTGTACTTCATCGGTTCGGGCAAGCTCGGCCTCCCCGAGAACGGACTGCTCGCGATGGCGATGGGTTGCGACGCGGTCAACGTCGGGCGCACGGCGATGTTCGCGTTGGGCTGCATCCAGGCGCAGCGCTGCCACACGGGTCGGTGTCCCACGGGTGTCACGTCGCAGTCGCCGTGGCTCGAGCGTGGGCTCGACCCGGAGTTGAAGTCCGTGCGTGTGGCCAACTACCTGGCGACGCTGCGCTTCGAGCTGCTGTCGCTGTCCCGGGCGTGCGGTGAGGTCCACCCCGCACTGGTCCCGCTCGATGCGCTCGAGCTGCTCGACGTGGACCTGCAGACGGTCCGCGTCGACGAGCTGTTCGGCTACCGACCGGGGTGGGGGCTCCCGAGCGGTCCCGATGCCGCGGCTGTCACGGCGTTGATGGCGGGCTGAGAACGGTCATCGGTCGGCTCGCCGACCAGTCGTCAGCGAACCGACCGATGATCGGGCCCACGATCGCCGCGATCGTCGGGAACGATTGATGCCGTCAGTTGGACCAGTTCTGGTGATTAGAGTCACATTCCACCCATGCGTAACGTAGTTCAGGTTATGGTTCCTTAGGAGCTTCTCAGGTTCTCCACAGCGGCGATCCCGAGAGCTCTCGACCAGCGGCCAAGGAGGGTCACACATGACGACGTCCGCCCACAGGCAACGAGGCCGGCGAACGCGCCTCGCACTACCGCTCCTCGCGACCCTCGCGGTGATCGCGGTCGGCGTGATCGGTTGTTCCAAGGACGACAGCGGCGGTGGCGGAGCCTCGGGCTCCGTCGAGAGCGTCGCGAAGGAGCGCGGCCTCTCCGAGGCCGATCTCGTCGCCGCGGCGAAGACCTACACGCCGAGCGGCAAGCACGACGAGTACATCACCTTCGCGAGCGGAGGCCAGTCCGGACAGGTCCACGTCCTCGGCGTGCCGTCCATGCGCCTGCTGCGGACCATCGGGGTGTTCACCCCCGAGCCCTGGCAGGGATGGGGCTACGGCTCCAAGTCGACCGAAGAGGTCCTCAACGAGGGGACGCCTCCGGGTGAGACGAGGCTGGAGTGGGCCGACACCCACCACCCGGCGTTGTCGGAGACCAAGGGCGACTACGACGGCGAGTTCCTGTTCATCAACGACAAGGCCAACTCCCGCGTGGCCGCCATCGACCTGCGCGACTTCGAGACCAAGCAGATCGTGCGCAACCCGGTCGCGGTGAACGACCACGGCGGAACCTTCGCCACGCCGAACACCGACTGGGTGATCGAGGGTGGGCAGTACGCGACCCCGCTGGGATGGTCGTGGGCTCCGCTCGCCAACTACAAGGACGACTACCGCGGCCTGATCACCTTCTGGAAGTTCGACCGGGAGGCCGGGCGACTCGATCCGTCCAAGTCCTTCGCCATGGAGCTGCCGCCGTACTGGCAGGACCTCTGCGACGCCGGCAAGGGCCCGTCGGAGGGTTGGGTGTTCTGCAACTCGATCAACACCGAGCTCGCCACCGGCAAGAGCGAGGGCGGCGAGCAGTACGAGGCCGGCACCGCCGTCAACGAGACGGACTTCATGCACGCCATCAACCTGAACAAGGCGGCCGAGGTCGCTGCTGCCGGTGGCACGCAGGACGTCAGGGGCTTCAAGGTGATCCCGCTGCAGAAGTCGATCGACGAGGGCCTGCTCTACTTCGTGCCCGAGCCGAAGAGCCCCCACGGCTCCGACGTCACCCCGAACGGCAAGTACATCGTGGTGTCCGGCAAGCTCGACACGCACGCCAACGTGTACTCCTTCGACAAGCTCCAGAAGGCCATCAAGGCCGGCCCGAAGGAGAAGGACGTCTACGGCGTGCCGATCGTCGCCATGAAGGACGCGATGGAGGCACAGGTCGAGCTCGGCCTCGGCCCGCTCCACACGCAGTTCGACGACAAGGGCTATGCCTACACCAGCCTCTTCCTGGACTCGGCGGTCGCCCGCTGGAGCCTCGGCGGTGACATGACGCCGAAGGGCGAGGAGCCGTGGAAGCTGGTCACCAAGACCGACGTCCAGTACAACGTCGGCCACCTGACGGCGGCCGAGGGCGACACCGTCCACCCCGACGGCAAGTACCTCATCTCGTTGAACAAGTGGTCGATCGACCGCTTCTTCCCGACGGGTCCGCTGCTGCCGCAGAACTTCCAGCTGATGGACATCAGCCAGGGCGGCAAGACGATGCCGATCCTCTACGACTCCCCGATCGGCGTGGGCGAACCCCACTACGCGCAGACCATCAAGGCTGACAAGCTCAAGCCGTGGCTCGTGTACCCGCCGGGAACCGACCCCGGCAAGATGGCCGGCTGGAAGCAGGATCCGAAGGCCGCGGTCGATCCCAACGCCGTCCTCACCGACGATCAGGCAGGGGTCAAGCGTGACGGCAACAACGTGACGGTCAACATGACGGTCATCCGCAGCCACTTCACGCCGGACAAGGTGGAGGTCAAGGCGGGCGACCACGTCACCTGGAACCTGACCAACAACGAGACCACCCAGGACGCCACGCACGGGTTCGCCATCCCGGGCTACAACATCAACCTCAGCCTCGAGGCCGGTGAGACCGCGACGGTCCAGTTCGATGCGAAGGAATCCGGGGTGTTCCCCTTCTACTGCACCGAGTTCTGCTCGGCGCTGCACTTGGAGATGATGGGGTACTTCCTCGTCCAACCATGACGTGACAGAGCACTGACCGTTCGCCGGCTGCTCCCCGCACCCGTTGCGGGGAGCAGCCGGCACGGTGTTTTCGACAGAGCGGTGTTTTGACAGAGCGGTGTTTTGACAGAGCAGTGTTTTGATAGAGCTGGGTCTTTGGATCAAGCTGAGTTCCGACCGATTCGAGGAGAAGAGCACATGGGTGTCGCCGACCGTCTGTTCGGCCCACGTATCCCTGCCGATGCACAGGACCGAGCCCGCTACCGCCTTCCGACGGGGCTGTTCGTGGCAGCCATGCTGGTGCTGCTGGTGTCGCTCTTCTTCCCGTACTGGGTCCTCAAGCTCGACGCTCCTCAGTTCCCCGGAGGCCTCCAGGTCTCTGCCTACGTGAACCGACTCGAAGGCCACGTCGACCCGGTCACCAACTCGAACGACCTCGACCAGCTCAACGAGCTGAACCACTACGTCGGCATGGAGAACCTCGAGGATGGCGCTCCCCTCGAGCGGGCTGTGGCGATCGAGGCCATCGTCGTCTTCGCGGGACTGCTTCTCGCTGCGGTGTACTTCCACAGCCGCTACGTCGTGTTGTTCGTCCTGCCGGCGATCCTGTTCCCGCTCGTCTTCCTCGCCGATCTCCAGTACTGGCTGTGGAAGTACGGGCACAGCCTCGATCCCCGGGCGCCGTTGGCCTCGGCCGTCGGTGAGTTCACACCGCACCTCTTCGGCCCGTCGAAGATCGCCCAGTTCAACACCAACGCGCTGCCGGGACCCGGGCTCATCCTCGCCGTGATCGCAGCGGTGCTCTCCGCGGTCGGTCTGTGGTATCACCGCAAGGCGTACCGTCCGCTCGTGCTGGCGGCTCAGGCCGAAGCCGAAGCTTCGGGTGTGGAGGGAGCGGCCGACGATGCAGGAGCGGACGCTGCCGAGGACGATGCGACCGCACCTCCGGCCGGAACGGATCCCGCGACCTCGTGACCCGTGATCCACGACCGTGGCTCATGACAGTGCTCCTCGTGGTCGTCGCGATGGTCCACGTCGCACAGCCGGCAGGGTCCGCACAGGGCGAGCGTGACCTCGCGAAGCTGATCGCTGAGACACCCGACGGGGGGACGCTCCGGCTCGAGTCAGGTCGCTACCGCGGGAACGTCACGATCGACCGGCCCATCACGATCGAGGGACGGAGCGGCACCGTCATCGACGGTCACGGTCGTCGATCGGTGATCGTGGTCACCGCTGCAGACGTGACGCTGCGTCGCTTGGAGATCCGGGGAAGCGGTGACGACCTGTCCCACGAGGACTCCGCGGTGCACGTGAGCTCCGCGAGGTTCCGGTTGGAGGACTCGCGCCTGGTCGACACGCTCTTCGGGGTCTATCTCCGCTCGTCACCGAACTCCGTCATCCGACGCAACCGGATCACACCCAAGGACGTCCGCTTCACGCTGCGTGGCGACGGCGTGCACGTCTACCAGTCGCCGGACACCCTCGTGGAGGGGAACCGCATCAAGAACTCGCGGGACACGATCGCGTTCTTCTCGGATCGGACCGTCGTGCGTGACAACGTCGTCGAGGCCGGTCGCTACGGTCTGCACCTGATGTACTCGAACGACGTGGTCGTCACCGGCAACCGAATGCTGCGGAACTCGACCGCGCTCTACGTCATGTACAGCAAGGGAGTGCGCGTGCGTGACAACGTGCTGTCGTTCAGCGACGGCCCCAGTGCCTACGGCATGGCGACCAAGGAGTCCGACATCCCCGAGGTGAGCCAGAACCGCTTCGTCGGCAACCGGGTCGGGGTGTTCCTCGACTACACGCCGTTCACCGCTGGTGAGACCGTGCTGTTCCGGGGCAACGTGTTCGCCTACAACATCGTCGGCGTGCTGTTGCAGCCTGCCATCCGCGGCACCGAGTTCACCGGGAACGCGTTCATCGACAACCAGGAGCAGGTCTCCACCACGACCGGGGGCAAGCTCTCGGGCAACAAGTGGACCATCGACGGTGTCGGCAACCACTGGAGTGACTACGCAGGCTACGACCGCGCCGGGGACGGGATCGGGGACCTTCCCTACCGGGCCGAGGGCTTGTTCGACGCGTTGACCGACGAGCACCCGGAGCTCGCGTTCTTCGCCGAGACGCCTGCAGCACGGGCACTCGACGCTGCGGCGCGTGCGTTCCCGACGTTGCGCCCGGACCCGAAGGCGGTCGACGACGCGCCGCTGATCGATGCACCGACGCTGCCGCCGTTGCGTGACGCCCCGATCGGGTCGTCGCGAGCGGTGCTGTTCGGTGTGTCGGCGGTGCTGCTCGCGGTCGCCACGCTACTGGTCCGACGTGGGACCCGGCCGCTGTCAGGGAGGCGGGCATGATCCGTGTCGAGGGTCTGACCAAGCGCTATGGCGACACCGTGGTGGTCGACGACGTCTCCTTCACCGTCGAGCGTGGCGAGGGCGTCGCGTTGTGGGGACCCAACGGGGCGGGCAAGAGCACGATCATGCGCTGCCTGTTGGGTTCGATCCCGTTCGAGGGCAGCGTCACGATCGGCGGCCACGACGTCGTGCGGCGTGGCAAGGCCGCCCGTCGGCTCATCGGCTACGTGCCACAGCACCTTTCGTTCTACGACGACCTGTCGGTCGCTGAGACGATGGCGCTGTCGGCCCAGCTGCGACGCGCGGATGCGGATCGCGGCGACGAGCTGCTCGAACGGGTCGGCCTCGAGGAGCACTGGGCGAAGAAGGTCGGTGCGCTCTCGGGTGGGATGAAGCAGCGGCTCGGGATCGCGCTCGCGTTGGTGGCCGACCCGCCGGTGCTGCTCCTCGACGAGCCGACCGCGTCGCTGGACGTGGCGTCACGCTCGTCGGTGCTCGAGGTGTTCGAGGCGTTCCGCGACGACCGCAGGGCCGTGGTGTTGACATCGCACCACCTCGACGAGGTCGGCGTCCTGACCGATCGGGTGATCGCCATGGAGGACGGAGTTCCCGTGCTGGAGTCACCACCCGGTGAGCTGGCGGAGCGTCTGGGTCTGCGGGTCTGGATGCACGTCAGGGTCGACGACGACGAGGTCGGCCGGGCCGTCGACGTGCTGCAGGACGCCGGGTTCGGCGCCCGTCGCAACAGCCGAGGCCTCCTGGTCGAGGTCGTCGCCGGCGACAAGGGACGTGCGTTGGGTGAGCTGGCAGACGCCGGGATCGGCGTCGTGGACGTGGACGTGTGGCGATGAGCACGGTGCAGCAGCCGGCCGAGGTGGTCCGCGAGGACGAGGTCGACGACGAGGTGGAGGACGCCGGGACGGAGCGGGTCGAGCTCTGGGTGGTCCGGGTGCTGGCCACGAAGGAGCTGCGCGATGCCCTCCGTGATCGTTGGCTGTGGCTCTACGCGGCCAGCTTCGCGCTCCTGGCGACAGCGATCAGCTCGCTGGCGGTGTCCAACGCCCGGACGATCGGCTTCACCGGATTCGGCCGCACGGCGTCGTCGCTCGTCGCCCTGGCACAGCTCGTCGTGCCGCTCATGGGCCTCACGATCGGTGCCCGCAGCGTGGCGGGCCAACGGGAACGGGGAACGTTGCGGTTCCTGTTGTCGCATCCCGTGAGCCCCACCGAGATCTACCTCGGGATCTTCGTCGGCAACGCTGCGGCCCTCCTCGCAGCCGTGACGGCAGGGTTCGGTGTCGCCGGACTGCTCGCAGCCGTCAGGGGAGCTGCCGTCGACGGCGTCGACCTGCTCGCGATCGCCGGGCTCGCGTGGCTGCTCGCGGTGTCCATGATCGGGATGGGCATGCTCGTCAGCGCCTACGCACGTCGCAGCGCCGCGGCGATGGGGCTCGCGTTGGTGCTGTGGCTAGCGTTCGTGCTGCTCGGGAACCTCGGTCTGATGGGCACCTCGACCGCGACACGCCTCGGCGAGGGCTCGTTGTTCATGGCGGCGGTCGCGAACCCCGTCGAGGCGTTCCGTCTGTCGGCGATGACCGTGTTGAGCGGCTCGCTCGACGTCCTCGGACCCGTCGGCACCTACGCGGTCGACCGCTTCGGCGATCGTGTGGGCTGGGTGACCGGTGCCAGCCTGGTGATCTGGGCGATCGTCCCCGCGGTGATCGGCGGGTTCGCCTTCAGGAAGCGGGCCGACCAGTGACGCGCTGCGCGCCGGCATCGACGGTCTCCCTGCGTGGGTTCCTCGGTGTGCTCGCGCTGGTGGTCGTGGCTGCGTCGGCCTGTTCGGGTGGTGACAGCTCCGGTCCACCCGACATCTCCTTCGGTCGTGACGTGTGTGCTGAGTGCCACATGATCATCAGCGAACCCCGCTTCGCCGCCGCGTACCGTGTGGGATCCGAGAAGCCGCTCGTGTTCGACGACATCGCCGACATGGTGACCCATGCGAACAAGGCCGGTGATGTCGACCGGATGAAGGCGTGGGTGCACGACTACCCGAGCGAGAAGTGGATGAACGCCACCGATGCCTGGTACGTGCGCTCGGTCGAGATCCAGACGCCGATGGGGGGTGGTGTCGTCGCGTTCCGCCAGCGTGACGAGGCGGAGCAGTTCAAGCGCGAGCACGACGGGGAGCTGCTGCGTTGGAAGGGGCTTGTCGAGGCGGTCACGAACGCCGCAGCTGCCCCGGACACGCACGGCACCCCGGACACGTCCGAGGCTCCCGCCCAGGATGGCGGAGCTGCAGGATCGACTACACCCGAACAGGAAAGGCAGGTACATCCATGAGAGGGACCACGTTGAGGGTCACGGTCGTCACGCTGGCCGTCATGCTCAGCCTCGGGCTCGTCGTCGCAGCGTGCGGCGGCGGTGACTCGAAGTCCGATGGTGGAGGTGGCGACGCCACGACCACCACCGCAGCCGGTGGTGGCGGCGGTGGTGACGCCAAAGCCGGTGAAGCGGACTTCCAGAAGAGCTGCTCGTCGTGCCACGGCAAGGACGCGAAGGGCCTGCCGAACCTCGGCAAGGATCTGGTCGCGTCGACCTACCTCCGGGGCCTGACCGACCAGGAGGCCATCGCCTTCATCACCAAGGGTCGCACCACGAGCGACCCGGCGAACACCACCGGCGTCGCCATGCCACCCAAGGGCGGCAACCCGGCGTTGAAGGAGGCCGACCTGGCCGACATCGTCGCCTACCTCCGCACGCTGGAGAAGTAGGTCCGGGTGACCGGTCTGTCCCGACACCACCGCGGCGGTCTCTGTGCCGTCGCGGTGGTGCTGGTGGCAGGCCTCGTCGCGTGTGGCTCCGGGAAGGAAGCGCAGAGCTCGGAGCCGACGATCTCCTACCGGGCCGTCGACTCGGCCACCGGGAAGCCGGTGTCGCTGTCGGATCTCCGCGGTCGACCTGCCCTGCTGTCGAGCTGGGCGACGTGGTGCGCGCCGTGTCGCAAGGAGCTTCCCGCGCTCGAGAGGCTCCACCAGGCCCAGGGCACAGACGGCATCCAGGTCGTGATCGTGAACCTCGACGAGCCGACTGCGGCGAGCGGCGCCGTCCAGAAGATGGTGGACGAGCTCGGTCTGACGATGACTCAATGGAAAGACTCCGACGGAGCGTTCACGACGACGTTCCGCGGCGTGGCGGTCCCGATGAGCGTCCTGCTCGACGCATCGGGTCGCGTGGTGGAGAAGTGGCACGGTCCGCTGGATCCCGATGAGCCCGACGTCCGACGCCGCCTCGAACGGGCGCTGGCCGAACGTCCCGGCGACTGACACCCGCGACGCCGACCAGACCCGAATCTGGGGCCGCGGATCGACAGGTTCTGTCGATTCCGACCCCTGTTTTCGGAGTAGGGTCCGGCGGCACTGTTCGAAGGAGGGAACGATGAAGCGTTCGTTGGTTCGGTCGCGCGTGCTGGTCGTGTCGGCGGTGTTGGGGATCGCAGCGTCGGCATGCGTTCCGGTGCCCCCGCCGGTCACCGACGGGATGGCGGGAGCTCCGTCGGTCGCCCCGACGACGTTGCCGTCCGGAGCGGTGCACTTCTCCGGGATCCGCTACGGGACCGCCAGCGGGATCCAGTCCCTCGACCTGTACCGTCCCGGTAGCGGGGGAGGCTTCCCGGTCGTCGTCTGGTTCCACGGCGGCTACTGGACCAACGGAGGTCGTGGTGAACTGCCCGCGGGCTTCCGGGACGCCCTCCTGGCCGCCGGCTACGCGGTCGCCACCGTCGACTACCGGCTCGCCCAGGTCGGCGCCAACCAGTGGCCGACGGGTCTCCTGGACGCGAAGCTCGCTGTCAAGTACCTGAAGACTTACGCCGATCTGCTCGCACTGGACGGGAGCCGGATGGCGACCTCCGGTCACTCCGCGGGTGGGCACCTGGCGGTGATGGTCGCGGTCTCCCGCGGCGCCGCAGGCGTCTCGCTCCCCGGAGGGGATCCGACCGTCTCCGGGGCGCTCGGGTTCGGGGCTCCCGTCGACATCCCGCTCGCCGTGTCGTTCAACCCGCTCGCGTCGATCGCGGTCGGGATCGTGATGGGCTGCGGCATCGGTGCCACCTGCGACACCTCGCCGATGCAGCCGCCTCGGTACCTCGACGCACTCGATGCACCCGTCCGACTGATCTTCGGTGCCAACGACCTCCTCGTCCCCGCCGACCACTCGAACGTCGTGCAGGCGAAGGCGGCTCAGGTGGGCTACAGCACGCTGAGCACGCAGACGTTGTCCGGGCTCGACCACGATCACGTGAACTCGGCGGCTCCGACGTCGTCGTTCCTGCCGTGGCTCGCCAGCGTCATGTGACCGTGCTGGCGAGCGGACGGCCGACCGGATTGCCGACCGGACTGCTCAGGTCGCCCGCTCCGACAGCACCCGTGCCAGATCGCCGGCCCCCGCCGAGTCCAGGTCTTCGATGAGGATCGGGAGCGGCAGCCGCCAGTTCGGGTGCCCATCGACGGTGCCGGGCAGGTTCGGGCGCGTCGCCTGACCGACGGCATCCTCGAGGGTTGCGAGGACGAGGTCGCTCCCAGCGGTCGACAGGGCGCGATACGCGTCGAGGGTCACCTCCCGGGCGGACGCGACCTCGGAGCCGGCAGGGTCGAGACCGCCCTGCTCTGCAAGGCGGAGGAGATGGTCCCGGAGGTTCGCGTCCTCCTCCGGTGCCGGTGGGAGTCCGGCCGACTCGCGGTCCCGGGCGTCCTCGCCGCTCCACATGCCCGCGATGGTGGGCAGGTCGTGGGTGCTCATCATCGCGACGGTCGCCGATGGCCAACGATCCGGTCGTTCGTCCGCGAACCAGCCGACCCGGTAGCCGTACACGCCCCGATCGGCCATCGCGTCCCGGACCGCCGGCTCGACGGTCCCGAGGTCCTCGCCGACCAGGACCGCCCCAGAGCGTTCCGCCTCCATGCAGGCGAGATCCAGCAACTCGGATCCGTAGGAGTACACGTAGCCCCCGTCGGTCGGCTCCGCTCCCGGGGGGATGCAGTACAGGCGGAACAGGCCCATGACGTGATCGATGCGCAGGAGACCCGTGTGGCGCAGAACCCGACGCAGCACGTCCAACCAGGTTCGGTAGCCGGACTCACGCATCCGCCATGGGACGTACGGCGGGACGCCCCAGTCCTGGCCGAGAGGGCCGAGCTCGTCGGGTGGTGCGCCGATTCGGCACTCCGTCGCGAGGAGGTCCTGATCGACCCAGGCGTCGGACCCGTCGGGATCGAAGCCCACCGCGAGGTCGGCCATCAGCGTGGCGCCGGACCTCGACGCGGACTCGAGCTGGCCGTCGGTGATGAGCTGGATCCAGCGCCACCGCTCGACGTCGTCGCCGAGGCCGGCCAGAGCCCGGTGAACCGCGGGGAGTCCGGGGTGACGGGCATCGTCAGGGAACGACGACCGGCCGCCGCCGTGTCGTTCGGCGAGCGCGCAGAACCGTGCGTGGTCCGTCAGGAGCGGGTCGCCGTCGGCAGATGCGAGCAGCGTCCGGACCGGCGCGGTGTCACGGACCTGCTCCCAGATCGCACGGAGGGCAGCCGACTTCAGCGCCCAGACGGCGTCGCGGTCCACCAACGGTCGGGCGCTCAACGCCCGGCCCGCGTTCGCTGCCCGGGTCAACCCGTCACCGAGGAGCTCCGCTCCCGGCACCGCTTCGACCCGGAGGTACAACGGCGACCAGAAGCGACGTGACGAGGCGTAGTACGGCGACGGCTGTTGCGACACTACAGGGATCGATGCTCCGAAGGGGTTGTGCGCGACGACGGCGGCGCCGAGATCCCGGGCCCGTTGCGCCAGCTCGGCGAGGTCGGCGAGGTCGCCGTGGCCCCAGCTGGAGCGGGAACGGGTCTGGGGGAGCTGCACGGACCATCCCCAGGAACGGTCGATCCTCCGGCAGCGCCCCGGGACCGAGAACACCCTGGTGAGGTGCCCGTCGTCGGAGCTCAACAGGTGCGCACCGAGCGGCAGATCCCATGGGAGCGACCCGTGGACCTCCACCTCGGTGCCGTCCTCCAGCGCCAGCAGACCCGGGGACCAGATCGATCGGTCCTCGCCGGGTCGGACGAACCACGTCGGCGGCGCTGTGGGAGGACCGTCGGGATGATCGTCGGCTCCCAGTGCGTGTCGCAGCGCGTCGCGGGTCGCGGCGTTCGCCTCGTGCCAGTGGCCGTCGATGCCCCACCACCCGTCGGCCACGCCGAAGCTGTCGCGTTCCTGCACCCGCGTGTTTCTACACTGCTGCCATGCCGTTCCTGGTCGAACGCCGACTCCGGATGGTGGGGCGGCGTCTGGGCGCCCTCCGTCAGGAGCTCGCGGTCGCGGACGAGCAGCTCGCGCACTTCGCCGACCTGGCGGATGACTCCCGCATCCGCTCACTCGTGTCGGAGACGCCGCTCGCCGATCAGGAGCACCGGGATGCCGAACGGACCTCGTCGGCCATGGCCCGACACCGAGCCGAGCTCGTCGAGCAGATCGCCCGGCTGGAGCGGGAGCAGGACGACCTGCTCGACCGCCTACACTGAACCTCCTCCGCTGATCGTTGCCGACCGGTTCCCGCAACGGTCGGTGGGTCCACAGGAGAGAGCCGAACAGCGAGGACGGTGGGCAACGGTGCCAACCAAGGTCGTGGTCGCAGAGGACGAGGCCATCATCCGGATGGACCTGCAGGAGCTGCTCCAGGAAGAGGGCTACGACGTCGTCGGCGAGTGCGGACGCGGGGACGAAGCGGTGCGCCTGGTCCGTGAGCTCCGGCCCGATGTCGCGCTGCTCGACATCAAGATGCCCGGCATGGACGGCATCTCCGCCGCTCGTGAGATCTCGGCGGACCGACTTGCGGCGGTCGTGCTCGTGACGGCGTTCTCCCAGCGTGAGCTGATCGAGGAGGCGGGCGACGCCGGTGTGCACGGCTACGTCGTCAAGCCGTTCGAACGCCACGACCTCGTGCCGGCCATCGAGATCGCGCTGTCGAGGTTCCGCGCCGAGTCGCTGCTCGTCGAACAGGTCACCACGGCGGAAGGACGCCTCGAGGCACGTCGGAC